>DATMSL010000138.1:0-8304 GCA_035565435.1 Dyadobacter sp.
CGTCCCATGTTGAAAAATAAACCGCAAAGATAGCCGAAAAATCAACGAAACCGGCAGCGGAACAGACGAAAATCAAAACGTTATCATTCTGAAACCAAGTTTAAAAAGCCAACACTATGAACCTCGACCTGACCGGAAAAACAGCGCTCGTATGCGGAAGTACACAGGGCATCGGGCTCGCAGCCGCCGTTGAACTCGCATTACTGGGCGCAAATGTGACCCTCGTAGCCCGAAACGAAGAAAAACTGCGTGAAGCGGTCGAAGACCTGGACACCTCGCTCGGCCAGCTTCACAGGTATGTGGTAGCCGATTTCGCAGACCATGAAGCCGTGAAATCCGCCATCGAAAACTACCTCCGCCTCTGCCCGGATGTCCATATTCTCGTTAACAACACCGGTGGCCCTTCCGGCGGACCGATCATTGAGGCGGAAGCCGACCAGTTCCTGAAAACTTTTCAAATGCACGTGATCAACAACCAGTTTCTGGCGCAGTCGGTTGTACCATCGATGAAGAAGGAAGGTTTTGGCCGCATAATCAATATTATCAGCACGTCGGTAAAGCAGCCGATCGTCGGTCTCGGGGTCTCCAACACCATTCGCGGTGCGGTAGCGAGTTGGGCCAAAACCCTATCGCTCGAACTCGGGCAATACGGCATTACCGTCAACAATGTGCTGCCCGGCTACACCGAGACCGCGCGACTCGACGCCGTGCTGGACATGCGGAGCAAAAATCAGGGCAAAACCAAAGAGCAGGTCGCCGAAGAACTGAAAGCCGGCATTCCCATTCGGCGGTTCAGCGAAGCGAAAGAGGTTGCTGCGGCAGTGGCGTTTCTGGCCAGTCCGGCCGCCGGAAGCATCAGCGGCGTGAGCCTGGCTGTGGACGGCGGCAGAACGGAGAGCTTATGATCCAGAAGACGACTATTCCGGTTAATTGACCTTAAAAAGAACAGGCGGCGCATTATTGACCAGACTTATCAGGTAATGCCCGCCCTGAATATTAATCGGGCTGATCTGTTTCACCTCTCCATCCAGCGCGAAACCGCTTTGGTTCGCACGCAGTACATCGAACTGCATATTACCCTTGTTGATCAGCACATTGCCCCGGCACGCATCCAGACTTCCGAGCTGGGGAATAAAATGGCTGAAATTCCCGGCTACGATGATGTCCGGTTTGCCATCGTGGTTCACATCCTGGCTCTGGATCGCATTCAGGCATGAAAGCTGCACCGCAGAAGGCAGCGGTACCATTTTGAACCGCCCTTTCCCATCGTTCACCGCAATACCCGATTGCACTTGATTTACCGTCTTTTCCACTGCCGATTTCAGCAATTCCTCCGGGAACAAATCCTGAATAGTCAGTACTGCATACTCCGAATGTTTGATACTTTTCTTTTTCAGGAAAGGGAACTGGGTAGTCATCTCGCGCTTCAAAAGCACGGGAAGGTCTTTTGAATCTACGGTTTTTGAAATGACTTTTTCTATCGTTCCGTTTTTGTTGAAATCATTGATCCAGACCTTCAACGGGGCATTCGCCGTAGCTTTCAATGTAAAATTTTCACCGATATTCCCGAGAATAATATCCTGGTCGCCATCGCCATCCAGGTCTTCGGCCTTCAACGATCCCCAAAAACCCGTAAGACCTTCGAGGCCTGTTTGAACCTGAATGAATTTCCCACCTGAAAACCTGAACGCCAGCGGTGCCATCCAGTCGCCTGTCACAAGCAGTTCCTTGTTCCTGTCGCCGTCAATGTCCGTCCAGCTGGCATCCCTCACCATTCCCACGCTGCCCAACCCGGGTGCTATTGTTTTGGTCAAATCTTTAAAAATGCCCTTTCCATCGTTCTGGTAAATGTAGCTGGTTGGCGTAGACCCATATTCCCGCGGCACGCTCCTGCTCCCGACGAAAAGATCGAGGTCGCCATCGCGATCATAATCATTGGCTACTATGACGGCTGTATTCATCGCATTAGGAGGGAATGCCCCACTATGCAGCGTGAAACCTCCCTTACCGTCGTTCAGGTACAAACGCGTCGGCAAGTCAGGACTTTTTACCAGGCTTTCATTTCCGCCGCTGCCCACCACGAGGTCTTTGTCGCCATCCCCATCAGCGTCGAAAAACAATGCAGCCGTATCCTCAAAGCCCACCTGATCGCTGAAAGCCATCTGAGGCGATTTTGTAAACTGCCCTCCTTTTTGCAAATACAATTGCCCCTCCTGTCCTTTCGCACCACCTATATAAATGTCGTCCCGGCCATCTCCGTTAACATCCCCAATAGCCGCTTTGGGCCCCTCGCGCGAAAGCATAACGGGTATGTTTCGCTCGTTGTAAAAATCCTCGTATTTGTCTTCCCGATGCGCGTCGAAGCCGTTGGCCGGAACACTCGTGAACATTTGTCCCGGCCTATCGGAAGGCATGATGTAATTATCCACTGCATCACCGATTTTAAGTGTCAGCAGCGCATCGGGTTTTACATCGCGCATACTGGTGACTTTTCGAGTAGGCCAAAGCACCCGCACAGAATCAATCTTTGCAATTTTCCCCAAACCAATGGTAAGCGGATATTCCGTGCTCGACTGATAGCCGCGGGAAGGATTTACCTGCTTACTGAAAACCTGTCCATCGGCATAAATCTCTACCTTCGATCCAACTGCATGCGTGTTCATACCGTTACCCTTCAGGTCCAGTTTGATATAGTGATTTTTGTCCTTAACCGCTTCCGATTTGTTCTTATAAACAAAGCATGGCTCATTCACATTATTCACAACCAGGTCGAGATCGCCGTCGTTATCGAGGTCGGCGTAAGCGGCCCCATTTGAAAACGAAGCCTTCCCAAATCCGAATTCCTTCGCTCTTTCCCTGAATTGCAGGTTTCCTTCATTATGAAAAAAGTTGTTGGCAATAGGCGTGGAAGGCATGTGATCGATGATGTTCTGCATATTCTCCTTTTCCCCCGACATCACCATTCTCTGGGTCACCTCGTTGGCGAAAAAATCGATAAAGTCCTGGTTCAGAATATCATGGTAGATACCGTTGCAAACGTAAATATCGGTCTTCGAGTCATTGTCGGCATCAAAAAGTAATGCACCCCAGCTCCAGTCGCTAGCTGCAACGCCCGAGTAATTGGCGATCTCGCTGAATGTCCCATCCTGATTATTCAGTTGCAGGCTATTTTGCATGTATTGGTTATAAAAACCCTTTTCCTTTTTCAGGTTGAACAGGTAGTGGTTTTCAAAGGAAGTCGTGGTTTTGTAACGATACTCATCACGGGGAAGCATATCCGTCACGAACACTTCCGGGAAGCCGTCGTTGTTGATATCCGCCATATCTGCGCCCATTGACGCCAGACTGGTATGCTTCACGCGCTTTTCAAGCTCTTCCGAGAAAGTACCATCTCTTTGATTGATATAGAGGTAATCCCTCTCGTAAAAATCATTACAAACATACATATCGGGATAGAGGTCTCCATTAATATCCCCCACCGTCACCCCAAGACCGAAACCGATCAGACTGCCATAAATACCGGCCTCTTCGCTCACATCTACGAACTTTCCGGCATCGTTACGCAGCAGCTTTGCCCCGCCGCCCTTCAAAAAATCCTTCACCGGCCAGTCTTTCGCCCGTAAATTGCGGTCGTTGGCATAATTGAGGGTATTTACCGGAATAAAACTGTTGTTGAGAATGTAGGCATCCAGGTCGCCGTCGAGGTCATAATCGAAAAAGGCTGCCTGAGTGGTGTAACCGGTCTCATCGAGGCCGTATTTTTGGGCTGATTCAGTAAAAGTCAGGTCGCCGTTGTTGATATAGAGCGAATTACCCTGTTTATTCACAAACTTCTGATAACCCGCATTGCACACGTAAATATCCAGCAGATCATCGCCATTCACATCGACCATCACCACACCTGTACTCCATTTGTCGGGCTCAGCCACTCCTGCTTTGGCGGTAATATCTTCGAATTTCCAGTTTCCCTTGTTGAGGTAAAGTTTGTTTTCACCCATGTTGGCGGTGAAATAGATATCCGGCAGGCCATCATTGTTGATATCGCCGATTGACACGCCGCCGCCGTTGTAAAAATTGCGGTAGTTGAATATGTTGATGTCTTCTTTGTCTTCGACTTTGTTGACGAAATCAACCCCCGTTTCGGAAGCATCCATGTGTTCGAATAGGACATTTTCATTTTTTTCAGACTCACTACAAGAAAACAGGGCACCAAGGCAACCGAGCAAAATGAATGTCCGCGAAGTGATAAAACAATTAATCGTCATTAGTTTAAACTCATGGAATCAAACACTTCCTTTCCAAAAAAGAAGCAAAGATGTCATTCTACCGGACATCTTGCTAATCCGGCAATCAATAATTAATTACTCGCCTCATTTTACCCCCAATAGAGGTCCCAAGCAAAGGCCGTGGTGACGAACTATGCAAACACCCGCTGTGGGAATTAACAGGTACCTCGCACTTTACCCAACATTTTGCTGGACTTCCTTCATGGTTGTGCGTAACTTTGAGTCCGTTATTTTTCCAGTTAATTGCATTTATGACATCCCTGTCTCCAGTATCAGATGCAGATCTGAGTTTGCTTGCACAACGCCTCGAGGGTGACCTCTTCTACGACAATACCATGCGGACGTTATATGCAACCGACGCGTCTGCCTATCGTGAAATGCCGCTTGCCGTCGCGATCCCCAAATCGATCGGCGACCTCAAAGCGCTCATCTCGTATGCCACGGAAAAGAAAGTTTCGCTGGTTCCCCGCACCGCGGGCACCTCGCTCGCAGGCCAGGTAGTGGGTAACGGTATAATAGTAGACGTTTCGAAACATTTCAATAAAATCCTTGAAATAAACGCAGAAGAACGCTGGGTACGCGTGCAGCCAGGCGTCGTGCGCGACGAGCTTAACATGGCCCTGAAGCCCTACGGACTATATTTCGGGCCTGAGACTTCCACCGCCAACCGTGCGATGATCGGTGGGATGGTCGGCAACAACTCATGTGGCTCCAACTCGATCGTATACGGAAGCACGCGGGAGCATTTGCTGGAAGTTAAGGCGATATTGGCTGATGGCAGCGATGCGGAGTTCAAGAAGGTGAGCAGCAACGAATTGCAGTCGCTCCTGAGCAATGCCCGCCAGAAAAACGGCAGCGCATCGCTTCTGGATAAAATATACCTCAAAACGGATGCCATCCTCAACTCGCCCGAAAACCAGGCCGAGATCCGGAAAAACTTCCCCAAACCTTCGGTAGAGCGCCGTAATACAGGTTACGCCCTCGACATGCTTCTGAATATGGAGCCTTATACGACGGGCGCCGGTGCCGACAAGCCATTCAACATGTGCAGCCTGATCGCCGGATCGGAAGGTACGCTGTGTTTTCTTACAGAAATCAAGGTGAACCTGGTGCCGCTGCCGCCGAAGACACAAGGCCTCGTGTGTGTGCATTGCGACACAATCGACGAAGCATTGCGAGCAACTATTCTGACACTCAAATACGGCCCGCACGCAGTAGAGCTGATCGATGAGTATGTCCTGGAATGCGCCGCTACCAACGTAGAACAGCGGAAAAACGCATTCTTTGTAAAGAACAAACCCGACGGCAAATTTCCCGCCATCCTGGTCGTGGACCTTTCGCGCGAAACGAAAGAGGAAGTGGAGCAATTGGCTGCGGATTTGGAAAAAGAATTCAGAGAAGCAGGTATTGGTTTCCATTATCCGTTGCTGTTCGGCGATGATACCAAAAAGATATGGACGCTGCGGAAAGCCGGACTGGGCTTGCTGGGCAATATCCCCGGCGACGAAAAAGCGGTTGCCGTGATCGAAGACACGGCGATCGACGTGTACGATCAGCCGGAATATATCCGCGAATTCAACGAGATCCTGAAAAAACACGGGATGTCGGCCGTACATTATGCACACGCAGGCTCGGGAGAACTGCATTTGAGGCCCATTATCAACCTCAAAACCAGCGAAGGCCACCGCCAGTTCAGGATGATCGCGGAAGAGATTGCGGATTTGGTAAAGAAATATGACGGCTCGCTTTCCGGCGAACATGGCGACGGCCGCCTGCGCGGGGAGTTTATCCCTAAAATGGTGGGCAAACATAACTACCAGCTTTTCAAGGACATCAAGAAAACCTGGGATCCCAACAACATTTTCAATCCGGGTAAGATCGTCGACACCGCTCCGATGGACACGTTCCTGCGTTACGAGGCCGACCAGAAAACGCCCGCATTCAAAACGAACTTCCGTTTCTACGACCAGGATATCCTGCAACACGCCGAGCAATGCAATGGCTCTGGCGACTGCCGGAAAACGCATTTGAGCGGCGGCACCATGTGCCCGAGTTTCATGGCAACGCGCAACGAAAAGGACACTACCCGCGCCCGTGCCAACATCCTGCGCGAGATGCTCACGCGCTCACCTAAGGAGAACCGCTTCGATAACAAGGAAATCAAGGAAGTGTACGACCTCTGCCTCGCCTGCAAGGGCTGCAAAGGAGAATGTCCTTCCAATGTGGACGTTGCGAAATTGAAAATGGAGTTCTTGCAGCAATATCATGACGCAAACGGTATCCCCGTGCGCTCATGGCTCATTGGTAACTTCTCCAAAATGACCGGCCTCGCCAGCTACGTTCCATGGGCATACAACCTCATTTTCAAGAATGCACCGCTTCGTAAGATCGCGAATACGGTGGTCGGTTTCCACCCCGAACGCACCATGCCGTTACTGCACAGCACAACATTGAAAAAATGGTCCGATCAACGCAAAAAAACCGCCCCGAAATCGGAGCGAAAAGTTTACCTTTTCTGTGATGAGTTTACCAATTATAATGACGTGGAAATTGGTAAAACCGCTATCCTCGCTTTGGAAAAGCTCGGTTATGAGGTGATTATCCCAAATCACGGGCCTTCCGGACGACCGCAGCTATCCAAAGGTTTGCTAAGAGATGCGAAGAAAATCGCGGAAGAGAATATCCGCCTGCTGAAAGACCTTATCTCGCACGACACGCCGCTGGTCGGCATAGAGCCATCGGCGATCCTCACATTCCGCGACGAATACCCCGATCTGGTCAGCGATGAATTGGTAGAAGACACTAAAAAAGTCGCTCAGAATGCATTGCAGTTCGACGAGTTCATTGCCCGCGAAATCGAGCTAAAAAACATTTCGAAAAACCAGTTTACGAAAGAAAAACGGCTCATCAAGCTGCACGGACATTGTCAGCAAAAAGCCATTTCGAGCGTGATACCGACGAAAAAGATGCTTTCACTGCCCGAAAACTACACCGTACAACTCATTCCGTCGGGATGCTGTGGCATGGCTGGCTCATTCGGATATGAAAAAGAGCATTTCGATATTTCCATGCAAATCGGAGAACTCGTACTCTTCCCGACCGTGCGCCAGCAGCCGGAGGAAGTGATTATCGCTGCCCCCGGTACCAGTTGCCGCCACCAGATCCACGACGGAACCGGCCGCAAGGCGCTGCACCCGGCGGAAATCCTCTGGAATGCATTGATTTAACAGATTTGAGATATATAGTAAATGGCCGGCAAACGAAATTTGCCGGCCTTTGCTTTTAATTGGAGATAAACGGCGCTTTCCGCAGCCAGGTATCATCTGTTAGCTGATCGATCATAAAACCGGCGACATCCGCAGCATCGATTTTCGTGCCCGACGAGTCGGTAGCACTCACTTTCACCTCACCACGGATTCCGTTGAATTCAATGTAAGGCACGCGCACCATAATCCATTCCGCATTGCTTTCCGCGAGTACCGCATAGGACTTCTGGCGGTCGTCATGAATCGCTGGAAACGTGACGCGCATCCATTCAGTCGCTTTTGCCGTCTCCACACTCTTCTGGTCCGTTGGCGTATCGACATTGAGGCCGGCCAGCACAATATACCGTACCGGTCGCTCGCCTATTACATTCAGAACATTGATACTTGCCTGGCTCGCCACCAGCGGCTCGTCCTGCCGCTGTCCCGCCGTACTCAAAACAGCATTGCAGCCTTGCAGTAGTGCGTCGACAGCCGCCGGATTGAGCACGTCGCCATGCACGATTTCAATCAAAGGACTATGAATGGTAAACCGTTCAGGATGCCTGAGCAGTAATTTAAGTGAATAACCTTTTTCAATAAGTTGATTGACAAGATATTGGCCCGTACGACCTCCGCCGCCAATCACGGCGATTTTTTGTATTCTTTCCATTTCTCTCTGATAAAATTTGGATGTAGTAAACTATCCCGGACGAAGAGCCCGGAAGGATCACAGAAGAGCGGGGCTCGATTCTGCATTGAAGCGGTAATTTATC
>DATMSL010000139.1:0-2743 GCA_035565435.1 Dyadobacter sp.
CTTTTTAGGTTTGATTGCCGATAGCCGACTGCCGAAGTACTACCTCACTCTTTTTTACCCAAATGCCGGATGTACGCCACTAACTGCCAGCGCTGCTCGGCAGTGAATACATCCTGGAATGGCGGCATGTTACCGCGGCCGTTGGACATCTTCCAGAATAACGAACCATCGCTTTGGGCTTTTACCAGCGTGTCGTGAAAGTTGGCTGGTTTCTGGCCCAATGCGCCGCCTGCTGCGCCGTCGCCGTAACCGCCTTCGCCGTGGCAGGACGAGCAGTATAAGGTAAATAGTTCTTCCCCTTGAGCGAGTGTAAGCGGTTCTTCATGGTAAGGGCTTTTCAGCGTGTCAGCCCAGGCTGGGGCCTTCCAGGGCTCCTGGGAGTTGTGTGTGAAGGTGTTCTTTTCGGAAGAAAACCCCGCGAGGCCGATTCCGGAAAGTACGATAAAACTTGCGGCTATGATGTTGTTTTTCAACATGAATATACAGAAATGGTGAATTAGTTACTTTGTCATTCTTCCTCCAACCCCTTTAAAGGAACACTCAATTGCCGGAGAGTAATATCCGCTTAAACGGGGTTGGAAGATGAATGACGTAATATCTCGTTACTTGATCGACGCCCGGACTTTGGCCACTTCCTCGGTCGTAACCGGGCTCGCGTTGTTTCCGAAGTTGCTCCGGATGTGGGTCAATACCTCTGAAATCTCTTCGTCTTTCAGAAAGCTGTGCTGGGGCATTACGTTGTTGTACGCTTGGCCTTTTACCTCGATGGGGCCTTCCAATCCATTCAACAGCACCTTAATCAGCCGCTCTTTGTCGCCGGTAACCCATTCGGTACCTCCCAGCGGCGGGAAACGCTGCGAGTCGCCCATGCCGTTGCGTTGGTGACAAGCGGTGCAATACACGCTGTAAACTTTTCCGCCTGCAACGGGTTTGTCTTTGTCCAGGTTGTCGTTCACAAAATCGGGTGTGCGGATGTGTGTCATAGTCTTGCGTTGCTCCATTTTGGCCAACGCCGCTTTCGTGAACTTCTTCTTGTTGCCTTTGTAAGTCACTTTCCAGATCTTGCCTTTCTCGGTTTCGGCGAGGTAGATTGAGCCGTCGGGGCCCATGGCGATACCCATTGGGCGGTAAACAGCATCGCTCACGTTCACGATGGGGTCAAGGCCAGCAAAACCATCGGCAAAAACCTCATATTCGCCTGCTACCTGACCATTCTTAAAAGGCACAAATCCAATGAAATAGCTCGACTGCGGGTATGGGGCCCGGTTGGTGGAGCCGTGGAATGCAATGAACGATCCGTTTTTGTAATGTTCCGGAAACTGATTTCCCTGGTAGAAAAGAATGTCATTCGGTGCCCAATGGCCAGGAAAACCGATCAAAGGTTTTTCGTATTGATCACATTGACCTACAATTTTACCATCACCCCCATATTCCGGGTTTAGTACTTTCTTGGCCTGCATCTGGTCCCAGTAGCAATAGGGCCAGCCTGCGTGGGTGCCTTCTTTAATCCTTAAAAATTCCTCTGAGGGCAGCATGGCACTCTGCCACCCATTATACAGCTGTGGCCAGAGGCGCAAAAGGTCATCGCGGCCATGCTGCACTGCATACAAATTGTTGTCCTGGAAATTCCAGTCCAGTGCGACTACGCTTCGCAAGCCGGTAGCGAACTTAGTACCATCCTTCTGCAACTGTCCGGTCTTGCTCGCATCAAATTTCCAGATGCCGCCGTGGTCTTCCAGGATCGGGCATGGGTCCATCCCTTTGGAGCCCGGCGTGCGGTTTTGTTCCTGGCAGGCATTGGAATTCGCGCCGAAAGGCACGTACATAAAGCCTTTGTCGTCAAATGTGATTGGCTTCGCAATGTGTTCATGCATGCCATGCGGGTGATCGTCGGTCAATATCACCTCTTCCGGACTTTCCGGAACGAGCTTGCCGGGAGTGAGTTTATAGCGATAAACAACCAGCTCTGAGCTGAAATACAGATAACCCTTGTAAATACGCATAGCAGTACCATAGGCGCGCTCTCTCGCAGCGCCGCCGAAACGCTTGATAACATCGGCCCGTCCGTCGTTGTTGGTATCGCGGAGCGCGATAACGGATTCGCCTTTGTCCGCAAACCGAGCTTTCACATAAATATCCCCATTATCATTTACAGCAATGTGCCTTGCGCGGCCCGGAAGGCTGTCGACTACCACCGTAGCCTCGAATCCCTCCGGCAAAAACAGACCACCGTTTTTGGTATTAACCACCGGTAAGTCCCGGTCGGAACGTTGCGTAAACCCGAGTGCAAGCAGCACAAACAGAGACGCAGACAGTTTTAAGCGCTTCTTAAACATAGGTCAATTAAGAGGGGTTTAGGGGATTTTGGGCTATAAGCTTTAGGCTATTAGCTGTAAGCAACAAGCTTTATTTTACGGCTTATAGCTTACGGCCTAAACTTATTGCTTATAGCCTACTTCAAATATATCGGCTCCGTAATGCCGTTCAAATCATAAACTATTTTTCCGCCCATTACGGTGAGTTCGCATTCCAGTTTTTCTTTGCCAGTTACCTTATATCCGGTTTTGTCATAAAAGCCGAAGTTCCCTTTTCGCATTGAAAAAACGGCTACGTCGGCGATGGCGCCTTCGGAAATGTGGCCGAGCTGTTCGCGGTGGATCACTTTCGCGGGCTCCCAGGTGCTGGCTTTGATGATCGACGGCAAATCCATGCCCATATTATAAAATTTGGACATAATGCTCAG
>DATMSL010000140.1:0-1922 GCA_035565435.1 Dyadobacter sp.
ATCGCTGCAAAATAATATTTATTAGGTTTATAGTGATATAAATATATCTTTGAACCCCAGCTATACAGCTCAACTTGTGCAGCGCAGCTTACGCGGCCCGTCCTTTGCACCTGCCTGCGTAGCCCCAGCAAAGAAAACGTCCGATAATGCATGACTAGCGGTGGAAATTCCTCTCAATCCAGGGATCTCCGGCTCTGGAAGGAGCTGGTGGAAGGCAATGATCATGCTTTGGGGCAGTTGATGCATTGCCATTTCAAAGCTCTGCTCAATTACGGCTTCAAGTTTGTGAAAGACGAAGCCTTCGTTAAAGACTGTATTCAGGAAGTCTTTATTGATCTCTGGCATAGCCGCGAAAGAGTGACCGAACCAACACACGTCAAAGCTTATCTACTGGTATCAATTCGCCGCAAAATAGCCCGCAACCGGCGGACAATGCGCCTGCCCGGCGATCCGCTCCATGACGACTATGCTTTTTCCATTGAATTCTCTCCCGAATGGTGGATGATCAGGGACGAAACACTGGCCCGAAAGGCGCAGGTGGTTTCGGAAATGCTCGCTGCCTTGCCTGTACGGCAGCGGGAGGTGATTTACCTCAAATATTATCAGGAGCTCAGCCGCGAAGAGATTTCCGCAATGCTCAATATAACCCCGCAAACGGTTTCCAATCTGCTGCAAATGGCCTATGGCCAGCTTCGTAAACGGTTCAGCCCGTCTGCGATCAGTGCGCTTCTTGTCTTGTTATTTGCTTGATCTTGACTTGTTTGTAGGTATTTAAATAAAATATTTACAAAAAAATCTATAAATCATGGTATCCGAAAGGTGCCATTTGTATCTCTTTATCAGAAGCGTTCCCCAATCATGAATTATAGACATTACACGGCTACCGATTTCGTTACGGATCCGTTTTTCAGGTCGTGGATACTGGAACAGGATTCATCGGCGGTGGCTTTTTGGGAAACTTGGATGAAAGAAAATCCAGATCGCCTGGAAGAGCTGGATGAGGCGCGTGCACTGTTGTATGTTTTGGCTGAAAGAGAGTTGCATGTAGGACCTGAGGAGCTGGACGGGCGCGTGACGGACCTGCTAGCACACATAGGCGGGCACACACAGCGCACGGAACCGCGTATGAGGCCTGCATTTTACCAGTATTGGGGTATTGCAGCCTCGATATGCGTCGTGGCAGGGCTCAGTTGGCTCGGTTACCGTTCTATGGAAACCAAGCCGGGCAGCCCGGGCGTGGCGGCGAGTGTGCATGAAAATGTAGAAGGGCATATTGTGCGTTTCAATCAGACCACGAAGCCCGTTATGATCCTGCTGGAAGATAGCAGCGTGGTAACGCTGGAACCGCAAAGTGAGTTGACGTTCCCGGAGAAATTCGCTCCGGAAAGACGGGAAGTATATTTAAAAGGAGAGGCATTTTTCCAGATCAGCCACAATCCTGAACGGCCTTTTCTGGTGAAAACAAATGAACTGGTAACCCGCGTATTGGGGACGAGTTTCACAGTAAGGTCGTTTGAGAAGGACCGGAATGCTTCGGTTTCCGTGAAAACAGGCAGGGTGTCGGTCTATTCGAAGCAGGATGAACCCGTTGCGGGCGCGCCGGAGAAGGTTGTAGGCGTGGTGCTGAAACCCAACCAGCGGGTGCTGTTCGACAAGCAGGAATCCCGGCTGGTGAAGGTAATTGTGGACGTGCCGCTAAGAGTGCGTGAAATACCGGCGTCGTCGCTGGTATTTGATGAGGCGCCGGTTAAAAATGTTTTCAAAACCCTCGAGAAAGCGTACGGGATCGAGCTGTTTTTCAATGAAGAACTACTGTCGGACTGCCAGCTGACAGCGAACCTTTCGGGATTACCGATGTACGAACAGTTGAATCTGATTTGCCGAATCATCCACGCGAAATACGAGGTGGTGGATGGACAGGT
>DATMSL010000141.1:0-11445 GCA_035565435.1 Dyadobacter sp.
ATCATCCTTCCGGCTCCACTGCCGGTCGTACGAGAGGCTATCGATCACTACGGTAGCCACCATCATACAAGCCCACAATCCAATGGAAAGGCCCGTCAAATGGATCAGCGAATAGCCCCTGTTTTTCACCAATACCCGCGAGCCGATTTTGAAATAATTGCGCAGCATATCGCGGCTGAATGCCGATGGCGAGCCGTACGGCGACGGTTTTCGCCGCATAATGGAAGGGCGGAGCAATGCGGCCACTTCACGGAGGAAGAAGAAGTTGGCATTGCGCGCGCCTGCGCGGCGGTGGCGCAGGGCGTAGCGCTCGTGCAGGTCGCCGAGGAGTTCTTCGCGCATATGCGGGGCGCATATGCGGGTGGCCAGCTTATCGAGCCAGCGGGGAGGCAGTGGTTGCATGGTTCAGCTGTTTGAAAAATCGAGGCCCATTTTGGATAATTCCGCCGACGTAATGCGGTTCCAGAGGTTATTCCGCACGGAGCGGACTTCATGGAGGATCTTGCCGCCATAGGCCGTAATGCTAAACAGACGCTTGCGCCGCCCGCCGCGTTCCTGCGTAGCCTCGCCGAGGTAAGAGCTCAGGTAGCCCTTTTGTTCGAGCCGTTGCAATGCGGCATGCACGGCACCGGTGCTTACGGTCTGCCCGGTTTCGCTTTCGAGCTCTTCGGCGATGCTCACCGAGTAAGCGCCCGGCGCCAGCGCAGCCACTGCCAACAATACAATTTCTTCAAATTCACCCAAATCGCTTCGTCTCATGGAATGTGTCCGGATTGATTATATCTATTTCAGTATGTAAAATATCTTGCCAGGTATTGAAAATGGCGTTTGAGCCGAATTAAGGCTAATTTATGAAAAAAGCCCTGTTCGTTTTTGAACAAGGCTCGTCCGGTGTTGCACGGTGGATTTAAAATGATAATATGGTCTGAGACGTCGTCCGGGTACTATCTTTTACCAAAAAACTTCTGCTTCGGACTTTCCTTCTGCGCATATTCCTTCACGGCTTCCGCTGCCTCGATCGGTAAATCCGATTCGAGAATGGAGGCGCCATCTTTTGCAATGGCCAGGTAAGCCGCTTTGCGCTCTTCGGCGGTTTTCAGTTTGTCATACGACGACGCGGCTGAAATCATGCACATCGTACCTTTTTTGTTCAGCAATGTATATAATTCCTTGTTCTCGGGCTTCACGTGCGGGCCTATATAGGCGATCATCTGGTTGAAAGGCACGCCGGCTTTTTCGTAATCCTCGTACTCTTTCATATTCCGGATGAATGCCGAGAATGTGTGGTTTTTGTTTTGGGACAAATAATAGGTCATTTCGGCGGCGCTATGCACGGTGAGCATCACAAATGCATCGGCTTTGTGCTTTTTGATCAACGCGGCGGTCATGGCCAAGGGCACATCCTTGTGGTCGAGGTTGAGGATGGTTTTGCCGCGCGCCCATTCGATCACTTCCGAAAGCGTGGGAATAGGGAAGTCGGTGACGTTACCCTCGGCGTCTTTGAGACGGAATTTTTTGAGTTCTTCATAAGTGTAGTCCGACAGTTTGCCTTTACCCGTCGTCGTGCGGTCGAGCGTGGCGTCGTGCATGAGCACCATTACGCTGTCCTTGGTCAATCGCGGATCGATTTCGAAGAATGCGGGCGTGTGTTTCAAGGTATTTTCAAAAGTAGCAATGGAGTTTTCCGGGAAGCCCTTCACCATCCCGCCGCGGTGCCCGGCGACCAGTATCGGATCGTTGCCGGTGAATTGAAAATAGGCGTGTAAATCCTTCGCAGTCTTGATTTTCAGGACATTGAGCTTGCTCTGCGCATAACTGGTAAAATGGTTGCCGAGGGCGAGCAACGCAGTCAATATGAACGGGTTAAAAAATTTCTTTTTCATGATTATATCAAAAATTAAGAGCGGCAGTTGAGTTTCAAAAGACTGAATTCACCATGCGTATCCAGGCTGAACAACGTTACCGAAGAGTTTTCCTGAACAATCTGGCGGTAGTTTTTGAGCGGCATGCCCAGTTTCCAGGCCATGTAAAACCGGTTCACGGCATTGTGCGCCACCACGAGCACGGTGCCATTGGGATGTTTTTGTAAAATATCATTGAAAAAATCGTCGACGCGCGTCACAATCTCTATGGCCGTCTCGCCTGTACCGCCCGCCCGTACGTAATCGGGCTCGCGCGCCCATGCGTCCCAGAGCGCGGGATTTTCGGCGATGAACTCGGCCCGCGTTTTACCTTCCCATTGGCCGAATGAAGCTTCAATCAGCCGCTGGTCTACCGTAATGCCCGGGTAATTGCCGGAAGCGACGGTAGCGGTGTGGTGTGCCCGTTGCAGTGGTGAGGTATAAACCGCGTCGAATGTAATGCCTTTCAGCAGTGTGGCTGCCAAATGTGCCTGTTCGAGGCCTTTTTCGGTGAGGCCTATGTCCGTCGCGCCGCAGTAGCGGTTGCCGTCGGCATTCCAGAATGTTTCTCCGTGGCGGAGCAGATATACGTGAAGCATGGTCAATGGGTTACGGGTACGGGCCCTTCTATAAAACCTTTTTCGGTCAAAGTTTGGATAAAATTCCGGTACTGTAGCGTGTAGGCAGCTGCCAATGCCGGTTCGGGATGGATGGTCTTCTCGATGCGCGTCATAGCCTGCGCCGCCTGAGTGAGCGTTCCGAAATAGGAGCCTGCCGCGGCAACGATCGCGGCACCTGCGGCGCCGGTCACATTACCGCATTTGTGTACGGGGCGATTGAGCACATTAGCCCGAATGGTAAGCCACACATCGCTGTTGCTGCCGCCGCCGGCGGTGTACACGGCATGTACCTCCTCGCCCGAAAGGCCTTCGATCATCTCGTACGCATAGCGCTCCACGAATGCAACGCCTTCCATATTGGCGGCAAATGTGGCCTGGCGATTAACATTTTCGGGTGCAAAACCCCGTGCCTGAGGTGCGATGAACGGGAATCGTTCGCCTTGTTGCAGCAAAGGATAGGCGATCAGGCCGGTGGGAATGAGGTCTGAGGCGGCGTGGTTCAATGCGGGGAGATCGTCGGCGAAGCCCGCCGAAACCCAGTCGGCACCGATATTACCGGCCCCGCCGGGCATCCAATAGCCTTCGGGATGGCGGTGGCTGTACAGCCGGCCTTCCGGATCGCGTACTTCCCGTGTGGTAACGCCCTTCACGACGAGCGTGGTGCCTATGGTGGTATTCCAATCTCCGGGTTGCACGGCACCGGACGCCACCTGCGACGCGCAGCCGTCGGTCATGCCGGCTATGACCTGAATCGCCCCCAGGCCGAGTTGTTCGCTCAACTCCGGCAGCAAGCGGCCGATTTGCATACCTGACGGGACAACTTTCTGCAGCCATTCTTCCCGCAACGGCAGGTGCTCTGTCAGGTAAGCCGGCCATTCGCCTGTACCGACGTCAAAACCCGATTTCAATGCATTGGTATAATCGGTTACCGAATAGTCGCCGCAGAGTTTGCCAATGATAAAATCTGTGGCGTGGATCCAGGTTTTGACCCGCGCTGCTTTTTCGGTGAAATGGTTGGAATACCACACCATTTTCGACAGTCCGCTGGATGCATTGAAACCGGTGTAGCCTTCCGGATGGAAACGTTCGGCGATTTCGCGGCAGTACTTTCCTTCCGCGGCGGGGCGGGTGTCGGAGTACATCAATGCATCGTGCAGCGGCTGATTATGCTCGTCGAGCGGGATCACTGTGCCGGATGTGGAGGTAACTGAAACCGCTTTGACGGCATTCAAATCGATGCTTTTTCGGACGGAGACGACCAGGTTTTGCAGGCATTCAAAAGCAGACTCCCACCATAGCGTCGGCGACTGCTCCTCGCGCGAATGCGGCGTGAGCGGGAAAACCTTCTCACTGCTGCCTGCTGTGCGGCCGGTGTCGTCGAGCATTACCACCCGCACCCCCTGCGTCCCGACGTCGATTCCTATGAAATATGAATGCATGTTTAATTCAATGTTTTAAATGCTTCCCGGCTTCGTTTCCATTCTTCATACCATTCGCGGCAGAGGTTGTCGTCCTCTGGTCGGGTAATTTCCAATGTCTCCGGTGCATTGTTCGGAATACCCAGCGCATTGTTGCAAACGGCCACCCCGCCCGAGACCGAGGCCTGGCGGTAATTGGTGCGTATGATCACTTTTTTACCTAATAAGTTGGCGATAAACTGCCGCAGCAACCTGCTTTGCACGCCTCCGCCGCACATCCACACATAATCCTGCTCGTGGCGCGTTACTTCGCGAAGCACATGATAGTTTTCGGAAATGCTGCAAGCAATGTCCCAAAGCGTGGCCCACACGAAATGTGCCCGGCTGAGCTGGTGCGACACAGGCGTATTGAAAATGAAACCTCCACGGATCAGCGGTGATTTTTCGCCAGCAAGCAACGAGCCCAGTGCGCCCACGCAATGCGTATCGCGAATGGCCGCTACCTCTGTTTCGATCTGTTCGTAGGGCTCGTTGGGGTAAAAAATTTCTTTCAAACGCTGGTAATTCAGTCCGGTGACGCCAGCATTGGCTTCGAGCAGGAAGTTCGCATTGTCGGTATGCCGGTTGGTCCAGGTGCGTTCCCGGGCGTCGGTAATGTAGTGGTCGGCTATCTTAATGATGGGCGTGGTGGTGCCCGAAACGATCACAATATCCTCGACGGACGGTTCGAGGCTCATGATCGCCAATTGGGTATCCGAGCCACCGACTACCACCACAGCGGCTTCCGAAATACCGAGTTCGACTGCAATATCCGGCTGTATTTTACCCAAAACAGATCCTGAATACACCAGCGGCGGAAGGAGCGAGGCGTCGAGCTGGTATTTTTCACAAAGTTGTTGTGACCATTGTCCCTTCTCCACATCGTAGAGCAAGGTTTCCGAGGCCTGCGAATGTTCGTAGCCTTGCACTCCGCTAAACATATACTGCGCCCAATCGCTGATGCTGACGAATGTGGACACTTGCTGCCAAAGCCCGGGGCGGCGTTCGCGGATACCGACGAGTTTCAGTGCCGAAAAAAGCGACGTAGGGTAACGCCCCGTCAGCATGTAAACCTCGTGTTTATCGGGTGTAATACGCTCCCATTCGCGGCCGCGATGGTCGATATTAGGCATACCGATGAGCGAGGTGCCGGTTTTGTCGAGCGCTACAATGCCCTCGCGCTGGCTGGTGGCGGTCATGGCCGCGATGTTCACCGCGCCGGCCTCGGTTAATGCAGTTTTTGCAAGACTTTTTATTTGCCCCCAAAGCGTATCGGGATCGAAAAAGATGGATTCGGGGTAACGCTCGTCCTTATGGTATTGCATATTGCCGCTCGCCACGCCGAGGATGGTACCGGCGGGGTCGGCGATGGCTACGCGTACATTGCCAGTGCCGATATCGGCCACGAGGTATGCCTGTTTCAAAGTCATTGTTTTGGGGTTAATGGGTTTTGACAGACAATATTTCGCGGTTCACCAACTGGCGGACGTTGCGGTTGCCTTCCGCATAAAAGCCGCGCAGGGCCTTGTTCATAATGTCGGCGTGGTGATCTTCCACTTCAAAAGTAGCCCCCGCGATATGCGGCGTGGCGAGTACATTCTTGTGATGGATCAGCCTATAATCCAGTGCATCAGGTGGTTCGTGGTCGAAAACGTCGAGGATCGCACCGCGGATCGCATTGTTTTCGATGGCGGATAGTAATGCCTCCCGTTTCACCACCACCGCGCGCGCCGTGTTGACGAAAATGGCATCTCTTTTCATTAATCCAATCAGCTCTTCCCCAATCATGCCTTCGGTTTCCTTGGTCACTGGCAAATGGATCGATACCACGTCGCTGAGCCGAAAAACATCATCCAGGCTGACCTTTTTGTAATCGGGATCATCGGAAGTATAGAACGGGTCATAATACAGGATTTCGGCCGGGAAATGCTTCACCAGGTTCGCGATTGTTTGCCCCACAGCCCCGAAACCGACCATCCCAATCGTTTTTCCGGCAATTTCATTCCCCTTGAACTGCAAATAGGAAGTATGCGCGCCGGCTTCCCAGTGTTCGCCTTCGAGCCAGGCAATGCCATCGAGCGTATTACGCAGGAGATTGATGAGGTTGGCAATGAACATTTCAGCAACTGCCTGCGCATTACGCGCAGGAGTGTTGAAAACCGGGATGCCTTTGGCCGTAGCAGTCGCCACAGCCACATTGGAGGGCGTCCCGCGGCACACGCCGATAAACTGTAAATCCGGGAACGCCTCGATTACCGCAGCTGTAACGTGATCGTGTTCGGTAATGAGCGCTTCTGCCCCGGTTTCAGTCAGTAATGCAATAAGCTCGTCCTCATTGTAAGCGCGCTCCTGCAATTTCCATGGCTTATAGATGATCTCTCCGAATTGTTCTTTTAACGCCTGCTGCGCCTTGTCGTGGTAGGGGGCGGTGATTAGGATTTTCATGTCTGGTGTCGATATGGTTCTTGAATGGTTATCGGTATTGATTTATGTGGTCAGGTGTGGTCAAGTGTAGTCAGGTGTTGTCAGGTGTGGTCATTTGTTGTCAGGTGTTGTCAGGTATGGTCATTTGTTGTCAGGTATGGTCATTTGTTATCAGAAGTGTCAGGTGTGGTCAGTTATTGTCAAGTGTAGTGAGGATAGTCAATTGCTTCCAGATAGTCAGAATAGTTCTGATTTTGAGAAGAATCAATCCATGACAATGCCTGACTATTCCTGACAACCCTTGACTATTTCTAACCACTCTTGACAACACCTGACTACAAATGACAACTCTTGACAACACCTGACCATCCTTGACTATACCTGACCATCCCTGACCATTTCCGCCTCCACGGCACTCGCCTGTGGCAGCGTTATGAACCGGGTCAAAATGGCGCTGATGAAGTACAGGATCGCCAGCGTCCACGCTACGCCTTCGCTGCCGATGGAGCCAATAAAAAGCCCTACAATGGCGGGGCCGATGAATACCGGGAGACCTGCGCCTAGGTTCAGAATGGCCATGGCGGCACCTTTTTCTTCTTTTACCAATGAGGGTACCAATGCAGAGAGCGGCACATATCCGGCCAGTAATCCGCCCCAGAGAATGCCTGGGATGAGGATCAGCCAGAAGTTGCCGTCGAAAAGCGCCGGCGAGTAGTAAAAGAGCAGGGTGCTCACGCCGCAGCCGAAGCCGCCGAACCACATAATGGTGTTCTGCCAGCCCAGGCGGTCGCCTACGAAGCCGAAAATAAGGTTGAAAATGATGTTACTGGTAAAAATGGTGCCCCATATCCACAGCCATTCCTGCGTGGACAGCCCGTGCTCCGCCATGTAGGTAGGCAGGAATACCGGGAATGCAAACTGGGCCGTGGTGTTGATAATGCGCACAATGCCGCCGATCAGCACTTTCGGTTCTTCTTTGATAATGGTAAAGCCTTTCAAAAGCTCTTTGGCCTTGCCGGCTGCCTCACCAGTGGAGTGGAATTGGTCCTTGTTTAAAACCAATGCAAAAAATGCCCCGACGGAAACCCAGAAAATAGAGCTCCAAAGCGTGTTCTGGTAACCGATCCGCTCGATGGCCCAGCTGGAATAATAGGCGCCGAACACATTCAGACCGCCCGTAAATACAAACCAGAACCAGCCCACCGCACGCCCGAGCGCGTTCTCAGGCGTGCGATAGGTGATCCACACCAGAAACGAATAGGCAAACAACGGGTACCCAAACCCTCTGACCGCATAAGTGAGCAGCATGACGGGGAAATTCAGCGACTCCATGCCCAATCCCACAAAACCGACTGTGCCAATCACGTATAGCAAAATGCCCATCAGCATGGCCTTGCGCGGGCCATACCCCTCGGCGAGGACTCCCGAAAACCAGGACGAAATGGCGATGGTAATGCCGTACACGGTGAAGAGCGATGCGGATTGCTGGATCGTCATGCCGCGGTCGAGGAGGTAGGGGCTGAGCCAGCCCTGTTCCACGCCGTCGCCCATCATGAAGATCAGGATGCCAAGATACCCCCAGGCAAGATGCCGGGGTAATCCGATGCGGTCAAAGGGTGTCGTTGGTGTCATTATTGGATTGTTTAGGAAAATGAAAAGGTCAGTTGAACGAATATCTCACACCCAGCTGAATGCGCCACGGCGTTCCGCCGATCGGGCGGGTGGCGATGTTCTGCACCGAGTAGTTGTATTGCTGTTTCGCCTGGTCGAATCCCGTAATGTTTAGCAAGTTGGTGTTACCGCGGTTGTAGTTGCGGCCCCATTCCTTGTTCAGAATGTTTAGGAAGTTGAAGGCATCGGCAGAAAATTCGAGGTTATGGCCTTTGGCAATGCTGAATGCCTTGGTCAAACGCAGGTCAACCGTCGTGTAGAATGGGTTGGAACCGCCATTTCGCTTCGCTACTTGTCCGATATTGGAATTGATATAATCCTTCACACTCTGGTCGGTTTCGGGATTGTTCAGCAGGTCGCTGATGCCCTTGCGGATGTTCTCGGGAGTGTTCGGACTGTTTGGATCAAACACATACGCCAGGTCGTTGGTCAATACAAAATCACCATTCAAACTCGTATTACCGCCCACCAGGAAGCTGTAACGGCTACCGCCAATGCCGATGAGCGTCGCGCCCAGCTGGAAACCTTTCCAGGATGGCGCCGCGCCGTTGATGACGAGCTTGTTGCGGAACTGCTGATCGGAATAGCCGTAATTGAGGTTACGCGGGTCGTCTTTCACGGGAAGGAAGGTCGAGGTATTCGCTACGCAGCAATTGTAGGAAGAGTTGTCCTTCGCCGAATTGATGGTGTAGCTCGCATTCACATACCCATCATTCCCAATGCGAATGCTCGCGTCGGCAACAAATGTCAGCTGATTGGACTCGCCGGTAGAAATCAGCTCCAGCACGCGACCTACGTCCGCAGTCTTGCGCGATTGCAGCCAGTCGGTAACGCCTTTGGCCGAAATGGTTGCCGCCGGTACAAATACGCCGCGGTTATCCTCATTGGCCAACCTGAATGCCGGATTATCAGCCAGGTTGCGGTCTACGTACACATAGTTATGCACCGTGCGGCCCACGATCGCATTCAAGCCTACGCGGATGCGGTCGCCGAAGAAGTGGTTGTAGTTGATATTGGCCTTGTAAGTGGTCGGTACCTGAAAGTCCTTGTTTACTGCGTTGATCGTCGAAATGTAGTTCACGCCGTCGGGGATGCCGGGAATTGTGGAAGGGTCATTGCGATAGGCATTGAAATCAGGTTTCGGAACGGCTGCGCCGGTAACGTCGATGGCACCCACCATGGTACCGCTGTTCTGGATGTTATTCACCTGCGCGTAGTAATGCGGCTGCGATGAGAACATACCCCCGCCGATTTTGAGAATATCCTTCTTGCGGCCGCCCATATCCCAGGTTACCTGGAAACGTGGCTGGATGTTGTTCCAGTCCTGCGGTTTAATGTCCGTCCGCACGCCTAATGTCTTGTCGACGGTCGCATTGTAATCTCCGTTCGTCAGGAATGCCGTGGCGTCGTAGCGCACGCCGAGGACGAGGTTCAGGTCGCGGATCGGGTTATATTCAGCCTGCGCGAATGCGGAAATGTCGAGTACGGTTTGTTCCACGATCGGCGCGCCTTTCAACGGCACCTCGCGAGCGTAGCGGTACGGGCGCAATGCAGCCAGATCGTTGAGGCTGTTGAAGAAGAAACGGCCATTTTGCTCGCTGGAAAGGTAGGTCTCCATGTAAGTGAGCATATTATCGGTACCGAATGTGAAATTAACCTTATCGGTGTTCCAATAAGCTGTATTGCTCAAATGCACCTGCTTCATGCGGTTGGATTCCGGGCTGAAACGCTGCCCGCCGAACTGCACCGACTTGGTTTGCGTCGCATTCGGATTGGCTTCGGTCGGAAAGGGAGAAGTCACGTTCACGATTGCGCGGGGGATGTTCGAAAACGGCAGGTAGCTCTGGGGCGTTTTCGGTTTGTAGGAGTACATATATTGTACCTTGAATTCGTTGGTCAGCCTCGGATTGAGTGACGAACGTAATGCGGCCATCGCGGTGGTCGAAACGTCCTTGAAATTGTTATAGGATTCCAGCAGGTTGATATTCGAGTTATCGCCTTCGTTGAAGGGAGACACATAGCGGGTAGTATTGCTCCGGAGTGTCAGTTTGTGCTTCTGGTTGATCTGCCAGTCGAGGCGCACGAATGCCGTATTGGTAGTGGTTTTACGCGGGAACTGGCCATATTGCTGCCCTTTTAACCCATACAGCTCGGAGGCAATGCGGATCAGCTTGTCGAGCGTGTCCTTCCGGATGCCGTAGCGTTGCTCGTCGTCGGCGCTTTTGATATCGGCGATCACGAGCGGCTGGCTGGCATCCTGGCGGTCGTAGGCTACAAAGAAATGCAGTTTATCCTTAATTAATGGCCCGCCAAGGCTGAAACCGGACTGGTAATTGCTGAAATCCTGTTCGCGTTTCACGCCGCGGATGTCGTAGCCGCTGGATAATGTGTTGTTCCTGAAATAAAGGAACGCCGAGCCTTCCAGTTTGTTGGTACCGCTTTTGGTCACCGCGCTGATCGCCCCGCCCGACTGTCGGCCCTGGGTAACGTCGTAATCATTGGTAATCACCTTGTATTCGCGGATGGCTTCGAGCGAAATGGCGTACGGCCCTTCGGCAACGGTGCCATTGGTCCACTGGTTCTTGGCGTTCATCCCGTCAATCGTCACGTTTGCGCCGGTAGCACGCTGGCCTCCGAAACTGAAATTATCGCCCCCTTGCAATGGGGACAGGTTATTAAGACGTGTGAAATTGCGACCTTCATTCGGTAAACTCTTGATCTGCGCCGCGGTAATGGAGGTAGATGCACCCGCCTGCTGCACTTCTTTGACAAAACCTTTTTCCGAAATAACTACTTCTTTCAAAGCGGTTTCGGAAGCGGAAAGGACAATGTCGACATTCAATTTATCGCCGTAATTGAGTGAATAGCCGGTTTGTTTCACCGTTTGGAGCCCTACAAACGACGCGCTGATCGAGTAGGGTTTGCCCAAAGGCAACTGGTGCAAAGCATATTCACCTTTGGAATTGGTAATGGTATGCGTTTCAAAGCCGGTAGCGTCGTTACGGATTGTGATGGTGGCACCGGGTAGCAGTTCATTGTTTGTGGCGTCCTTGACCGTGCCGGTAATCGAGGCATCAGTGGCCTGTGCGTGCGCGCGGTGCGCTCCCGAAAGCAGCGCCAGCAGCAGCATGAAGGCTGCGAGATAAATGTTAAGGGATTTCATGGGAGATTGAGTAGATCTAAATTTTACATTTTCATAATGATGTGTTAAAATTTATTTCACTTTTCGATCAGTCTCCGGCGCCTTGGAGGCTATTCGAGTCTATTTTTGGTATAATTAACATAAAAAGCATGAAATATTACAGCCAAATAGCGCCACAAACAAAGTGAAATTAAATTATTTAAACAAAATTAAAGTTTATTTAAGTGAAT
>DATMSL010000142.1:0-5490 GCA_035565435.1 Dyadobacter sp.
TCGTGGATGATCTGCTGCATTGTCTGGCCAGTTGTTTCAGCAGGCTACTTAAATACTTGGTTTTGTTGCCCGTAATATAAGCCGTCACAGCCTCTTTTCATGGATATGACATACAAATCGAAAACGACCGCCTCTATACCCGTGTCGTTTTTCAGGCCTTTCAGGTCCACGATGCTGATCAGTGGGTGATGGGGTTTGGGAAGCCCCATCAAACGGTGTATTTCCGTGATAGAGCTGATCCGGTAGGGTTTGCTGCTTGCCATCCTGCGGGTTATCTAAATTTGAACGGATATTTAAGCCATATCATCGCCAATGGCGTGACTAGGAATGGGATCTCGATGCCCCATTTTCATCAATTGATGGGGAATCAAACGGCTTACAAATTTGATTACGCCGACCAGGAACGGCCTGATCTCAGGCGTATCGTTCAGCAAACCTTTCACGGCTACATTCACCAGCTTATCCACATACGCGACTATTTCCTGGCAGGCGACAAGCTGCCCTGGTGGATGATCGGCGGGAGCATTATCGCCTCCAATATCAGCAGTCATCACCTGGTAGGCGCGATGGGCGCCGCCTACAACCGGGGCTTTGTGGCTCTCCCAGCTCTTTAGGCAGGAAATCAGCAAGTTAGCCGAACTCAAACAGCTTTATGCAAGGGCAACAACTCCTCAGAAACATGAACTTGTCCGGTTGGTGTTCGATAACCAACTATACTATGAAAAAGGGGCCTATCGAACACCTTACACCCTGCCAATATTGAAAGCAATTCACTAAAAATCAACCAGTTACAAGAGATACTTTTAGGCAAAAAAGGGGAAAGCATCGCTGCTTTCCCCTCAAGTGGAGATGGAGGGAGTCGAACCCTCGTCCAGAACAGGGAAAACCTGCGCCTTCTACATGCTTATCCGTGATTCGGTTTTCGAGCCTGACAAGGTTCCCGGCGGACCTGCGTCATAGCCTTAGATACTAGGGTCTCGTTGGTTTTACGCATCAATATACCAACCAGCACTGCGGTTCGACACCTCTGAACCCACCCGGCAGCACGTTAGGTGGAGAGATGATGGCATTTGGTTAATCCTCCGGATTAAGCAGCCATGGCGTAAGTAGATTCGCCAGTTATTGTTTGAGAATATTATTTCCGGGAGGTACTCTCAACTCCCGACATGCTTACACACAAGCCCTCAGCCCGCTGTCAAAACCGGTCACCCCCATTTGGTAGTGCAGCCTCGGACAAAGCCAAAGTTTGATTGCAGATAAGTTTACAAATTAAAAATCCGGAAAGTTCAGCCACATTCAAAAATTCATGAATCACCAGAAACAAACCATTGATAAACACCACCTTCGATCCAAAAAATGTTCAATCATTCAATCATTCAATCATTAAAACTCCCACCGGTAACTCAGCACGGGGATAAGACCCAGTTGCTTCTGTACCACCACTTTCCGCTGGAATGCGTCGTAGCGATGATAGGCTTCGTTTTGGGTACCCGAGACGTTTTGCAGATCCAGCGCGAGGGTGCGGTTATAGGCGCGGTGGCTCTTTTTCCAGTAAATGCGGAGGTCAGGGCGAAAGTAATCGCGAAGTTTTACCGAATATATGCTGCTGCTCTCGATGGTGAAATTCAGTTTTCTCGAATATTCTTCATCGATCGGGCGCTCGCGGAAGCCTCCAATCCACAGGATCTTAGCATTGAACCCCCAAATACTGCGCTCTCCGCTTTTGATCTCCTTCCCGCCGGTGAGACTTAGTGTGTGCCGGCCGTCGAACCGGGAATTTTGGCGCGGCCCGGCTGCCGTGGAATAGGTGGCTTTGTACAACGAGCCGGTAGCAAGGAGGTAAAACTGGTTGGTAAGCAGCTTCTGATAGGTTACCTCTACGCCGTAGTTCAATGCCTTGCCTTTATTTTCAAAATATAAATTCGGGATTTGCTCTACCAGATTAACAGCGGAATAAACCCGGTCGTAGGAGGATACCGGGACGTCGAATTGTGATTGCAAATACGCCTCGATTTTCAGAAGGCTCGCACCCGATAAATTCCGTTGATAGCCTAATGTGGCGTAGTGCCCCCTGGTCGGTGCTAATTGCAGGTTCCGGTAAGTATTTGTCATCCCGTAATAAGCAGTGTACAAATCCGCGCTCTGCAATTGGCTGTGCAGCCCATAAGAGAAGCTCCAACGTGTGTCGGTCGACGAAGCCCAGCGAATTGCGACCCGTGGCTCTGCGGTTGCGTGAATATCGGCCCGATCCGAGCGGATTTTGCTGATCATTCCATGCAGGCCCACGTCGGCTGTCAGCGATTCGCTGATTTTCCAGGTCCAGTTCACATAAGGTTGCACGGTCCAGAGGTGCAGAGATTCGTCCATAAACAATGGCGGGCGGCCAGATTTCTGAAAAAGCAAAAGTGTACCGAACGTTAGTTTATGGTCGGGATTAAAACGGTGCGAATACGACGTGTTCGCCGATATTTTACTGTTAGTCAGCTCGCTGTTGCCCTCAATATCTCCGTACTGATACCCCGTCGCGTACATAGGCGTGGCCACGCGCGTGGTGTTCAGCCCGGAAAGGGCGAAAGCAGCGTGGTAAGTCCCACGCGTACCGATGGGCTGTGTGAGTGTGACTCCCAATGCTCCCATCTTGTTTTTGTACTTGATATTGTAAGCATCCTTGTCATTTTCCCATTGCAGGGAATCGGCGTCGGCCTTAAAATCGTTGCTACTTACGCCCCCCAGGCCGAAAAAGGTAAAATTCCCATTGCCTTTTGTCGGGATGGACACGTTCCACGACAAATCCTGGAAACGAATATCCTCGCCCCCGAAATTGACACCCATTGCGCCGAGCAAACCGGTGAAAGAATAGCGGTAGTTAACCAGATATGAGCCCTTGTGGCTGTTCGATAATGGCCCTTCCGCGGCAATATCCAGACCAATCAGCCCCGCTTGCGCCGTAAACTCTTTCTTTTCATTGTTTCCCTTTCGCAGGGACATATCCAATATGGCCGACATCGCGTTTCCGTACTGTGCGGGGAACGGCCCGCTCATGAAATAGGACGTCCCCATCAACTGCGTGCTCAAAATATTGACACCGCCACCGGTGGACGTCGGCCTGTCGCTAAACGTCCCCGCATTCGACAAGTGATTCGGATTTACGATCTCTACACCTTCGAGGCGCCATTGCATGCTGTTCGGTGAATTGCCGCGTACCACCAACCCGTTGGCCTGGTCATTGGCTGCGGCGACGCCTGCGAAGGAGGTCGCTACGCGTGCCGGGTCGAGATAGGTGGCCGCGTAGCGTAGGGTTTGCTCGGCCGTAATAGCCTGAACACTGTTGAATGCAGGTTCCCTGCTACCCGACACGGTCGCTTCCTGCAATTGCCTTCCAGTGGCGCTGAGCCGTATTTCCTGCACATTTTCCTTGCCCGATTCGAGCAATATTTCCTGGATTACCAGGGTCTGGTAACCGACAAACGATACCCGCAGAGTATGCCGGCCTACTCCTATTCCCTCAAAACGGAACAGCCCTGTCTGGTCGGTTATGCTGCCTTTGTCATCGAGCTGCACGGTCGCTTGCGCCAGCGGCTGGCCGGTATCGGCGTCTTTCACGCTCCCACGCACGACGGAGGTAAATTCCTGGGCAAACACAAAATTGACGGAAAGAAACAGCAGTAAAATGGTACGGATCATAGGTGGACGGTTGATATCTAAAACTATCAGTTACAAAAATAGATCGAATCGTTGCACCCGATATTTTTATTTTTCAATTTTAATTCTACATTTGTAGAGCATAGTATATTCTTGTAGAACAAAGCACGCTCATCATGTCACTCACCAAAGCCGAAGAACAACTCATGGAGTACCTATGGCAAAAAGAAAAGGTCTTTATGAAGGATCTGATCGAATGCTTTCCCAATCCCAAGCCAGCCACCACAACCGTGGCGACGCTGCTCAAAAGAATGCAAGACAAGGGTTTTGTCGCCTACACGGTTTACGGCAACTCGCGTGAATATTATCCGCTGGTCGACAAGAAGGATTATTTCTCGAAGCATGTAAATGGTATCATCAAAAACTTCTTCAACAACTCGGTGACACAGTTCGGCTCGTTTTTCGCCCGTGATACAAGCATCAGCACACAGGAGCTCGAAGAACTACGGAACATCATCGACGAAGAAATTAAACGCAAGCAAAATGGTTAGCTATCTCATTAAATCCATCATTTGCTCCGGACTTTTGTTCGCAGTATACCATTTCATTCTGGAAAGGGAAAAAATGCTGCGATTCAACCGGTTTTACCTGTTGGGATCAATGGTTTTCTCGTTGCTCGTCCCCCTGGCTACGATTGAAATGCCCTCCGCACCGGTTCATGAAGTGTTCCGTGCGAGCCCGGTTGAGCCAAGTACCAAAGAGCTCGCTTCTGTCGGCAATCCTGTTCAAATCGAAGTACGAGCGGCCGACGGTTTCCCTGATTATCTACCCTGGTTGGTCTATGGGCTCATCGCCGCCGCATTACTCTTGCGAATGGGCCTCCAAATCCTGACCATTGTCCGGTCCAGACGGGAGCGAACCGTACCTTTTGAAACGGCCAAACTGATACTCATGCCGGGCGATACGCCTACTTACAGCTTTTTCAAATTCATTTTCATACCCCAAAAAGCATTTGATAACGGAACTATTCCAAAAGAAATTCTCGCGCACGAACTCGCCCACGCAAGGCAGCTGCATTCGCTGGATATTCTCTTCACGGAATTGCTGATCGCATTATGGTGGTTCAATCCGCTATTACTGCTCTACCGCCGCGCAGTTCGACTAAACCACGAATATCTTGCGGACGACGCCGTTCTGGCTGGCCCGACGGGCGTCAAAGCGTATCAATTGATGCTGCTCGACTCCCTTCTCGCTCAGCGCACAACGGTTCTTACCAGTTCTTTCAATTATCCCGTCACTCAAAAACGATTAGCCATGATGACTACGAACATTAATCGCCGCATTCAGTTTGTCAAAAAAGCATTTGTTGCATTGCTGCTGCCGGTACTGGTATTTGCGCTGGCGGAAAAGACTTACTCGCAGCAACATTCCGGCAAAACCGAATCAAAATCAGCTACCAGGGAAGAAAGTACATCCATCCCGGCGGGAGAAGCCGTGCCTGAAAGGGAGATGATCGATTTCTTCGCCATCATTGAGCAACACACCCAATATGTCAAGAATGGAAAGGGACGAACAGATCCTATTGTGAAAATGAGTTCCGAGCTGAAAAACCAGCTTTACGCCGTTTATGAACGTATGACGGACGCCCAAAAAGCACAGGTAAAGGCAAAAGGAATCACTGTGTTCAGAATGAGCATTCCCGTTAAACAGGCACCGACGCCAGAAGTGTTTGAAAACTGGAAGCGCCCGGATGTATTCGGGATATGGTTGAACAACAAGCATGTTCCAAATTCGGAATTAAACAAATACACACATTCGGACATTGCCGAATACAGTTTAAGCAAACTT
>DATMSL010000143.1:0-3077 GCA_035565435.1 Dyadobacter sp.
GATCATCCCGTTATCCGCTAAACCCGGAACTTCGCGGCAGTCTTAATTAATCCAATATTATAGTTAAAAAGTAACAACGCTGCGGAGCCTTTCACCTAACTATCCTTCATGAAAATGAAATTATACAAATCTACCGGGCGCGGCAAACGCCTGTTACCGGTCGGACACTCCCTGGCGCGGGCAACTGCCTGGCTGGGCTGTTTGCTGCTGATACTTTCGGCCTGGCAAGCCAGCGCGCAAAATGCCATACAAATTTCGGGTAAAATTTTGGATTCCAGAGACGTATTGCCCGGGGTAGCGATTCTTGAAAAAGGAACGAATAACGGGACCGTCTCGGAGGTCGATGGAACATTTAAGCTGCAAGTGAGTAATGTTAATGCCACACTGGTGATTTCCAATGTAGGCTATGTGACCCAGGAAATAGCCCTAGCCGGCAAAACTTACCTGGAAGTAAACCTGGCAGAAGACCAGAAAACCCTGAATGAAGTTGTCGTGATCGGCTACGGGTCATTGAACAAAAAAGAGGTTTCCAGTGCCATTACGCATCTTTCGGGCAAGGACCTGCTCCGCGTGGGCGGCAACAACCCGCTGATGGCCATTCAGGGCAAAGTAGCAGGACTTTCGGTGACCAACACGGCTGCGGCCGATCCAAACTCTTCGCCCAACATCCAGTTGCGCGGGGCATCGTCACGTAGCGCGGGCCTGGGGCCATTGTTTGTGATTAACGGAGTGCCGGGCGGTAATATCGACAACATCAACCAGAACGAGATCGAGTCGATCGACGTCCTGAAAGGCGGAGCCGCATCGGCCATTTACGGTACCCGCGGAAGCAACGGCGTAATCGTGATCACGACCAAAAAGGGCTCGGAAAACTCGCGTATATTCTATGACGGTTACACCACTTTCGATTGGGCTACCAATCAGCTGGAAGTGCTTTCGAAAGACGATTTCCTCGCACACAAGCGCGGCGTCGACTTCGGCGGTAACACCAACTGGATGAACGAAGTGAAGCGCAATCCCTCGTTTTCGCACAAGCATACCCTCCAATTCTCGGGTGGTAATGGCAAAACCAACTATTTCACTTCCCTCGATTACCGCGATGCAAACGGTCTTGATCTCCGTTCGAGCAAGCGCGAATATGGCGGAAGGATCAATATCAACCACAAGACGGCCAATAACCTCGTCGAACTGGCATTTACTGCTGCGCCGCGCTATACCAAAAACAGCGATGCTGATTACAGCGGTTTTAATTACGCACTGACCCTAAACCCGACGCTCGACGTGCGCGACTCAACCGGCAAGTATGCCTATCTGACATCCGGATTTTTTGCAAACAACCCGGTTGAAGTCGCCAAGGGCGTAAAAGCCGACCGAGAGTACAAGCTCCTCGATATGAACGGTTCAGCGAAGATCAATATCCTCGAAAACCTGAATACGGTGGTGACGATCGGCGAAGTGAACTCTTCGATGAGAAGATATTTGTTTACGCCTTCGACGCTGACGACCGTTATCAATGGCAGCAAACGCAACACAGGCGAGCAGATTTTGGAGGAAAACGACCAGAAGAGCTTCGAGTGGATCGGTAACTATTACCTGGATCTGAACAAACATTCCGTGAAGCTGCTGGGCGGATATTCGTTTCAGTATTTTACCTCGTCGGGTTTCAATGCGAAAAACGAGAATTTCCCTTCCAATGTATTGACCTACAATAACCTGGGCAGCGGTTTGTGGAACTTGCAGCAGGGGATCAACAATGTGGGTTCATACAAAAACTCTTCTAAACTGATCGCGTTCTTCGGTCGTCTGAACTACGATTTCGATCAGAAATATTACCTGTCGGCCAGTTTGCGCCGCGAGGGTTCTTCGAAATTCGGTTTTTCCAACAAATGGGGCTACTTCCCGGCGGCTTCCGTGGCCTGGCGTGCGACCCAGGAGGGTTTCCTGAAAGACATTCCCTGGCTGAACGAGCTGAAAGTGCGTGCGGATTACGGAGAGACGGGTAACCAGGATTTCGGCAATTACCTTTCGCTTGATACCTACGGCGGTTACGGGTACTACCTGTACAATGGCATCAACTACCAGGTGTGGGGCCCAAGCCAGAACACCAACTACGATTTGCGCTGGGAGAAGGCGGCGAACTTCAATGCCGGTCTGGATTTTGAGCTTTTCGGCAGCAAGATTTCCGGTAGTTTGAACTACTACATCCGCACCAACCGCGACTTGCTGGGTAACTATAATGTATCCAACCCGCCGAACATTCAGGGACAGACCTTCGCGAACGTGGGCACCATGCGTAACACCGGCATAGAGTTGCAGTTGAATGCCTCGGTACTTCACAAAGGTGATTTTTCTTACGATCTCGGTTTCACAGGCGCTTATAACAACAATAAGTTCGTATCGTTTTCGAACGCGCTTTTCAAAGGGCAGAAGTATGTCGATGTAGTCGGTATGCCGGCTCCGGGTAGCCCGGGTACATTGCAGCGTTTGCAGGAAGATACCCGTATTGGCAGCTTCTATGCGCTCAAATCGGCCGGGGTGAACGAGCAAGGCGCATTGTTGGTATACAACAAAAAGGGTGAAGTGATCCCGGGTAACCAGGCGACCAACGACGACAAACAGTTTGTAGGAAACGGGCTGCCGAAGTTTACAATGGGCCTTTCCAATAATTTCAAATACAAGAAATGGGACTTGAGCGTGTTCCTGCGCGGTGCGTTCGACTATAAGTTGTTCAATACCTATGCATTTTACCTGGGAACGCCTGCGACACAGGAGAATGCCAATGTGCTGAAATCAGCTTATGACGGCAGTAAGTATTCCAAACTGACGAGCCCTTCGACCTATTCGACGCTGTCGGATTACTTCCTGGAACCGGGCGGTTTCCTGAAAGTGGATAACGTGACGCTGAGCTATACCCAGCCGGTTCAAACGAAATTCCTGCAATCGGTGCGCATTTACGCGACTACCCGTAACCTGGCAACTTTTACGAAGTTTACTGGCGGTGATCCCGACCTGATCAGTGTGAACGGCCTGTACCCTGGTGTAAATAAAAACCCGGATAACAACGGTACGCTCGATTA
>DATMSL010000144.1:0-2072 GCA_035565435.1 Dyadobacter sp.
CCCATACGGGCCGGGTTTCCCCATTCGGACATCTCCGGATCAAAGCTCGTTTGCCAGCTCCCCGAAGCTTTTCGCAGGCTACCGCGTCCTTCATCGCCTGTGATCGCCAAGGCATCCACCACATGCACTTGTTCGCTTGACGCTGACCCATTATACAAAAGGTACGCCGTCACCCGTTTCCAGGCTCCGACTGTTTGTATGCATGCGGTTTCAGGATCTATTTCACTCCCCTCCCGGGGTTCTTTTCGCGGGAGGAACCCGCGCCTGTGAGTCCCACCTACTTGGGAGGCTAAGGTAGAAGAATTGCTTGAACCTGGGAGGCAGAGATTGCAGTGAGCCGAGATCACGCCATTGCACTCCAGCCTGGGTGACACAGTGAGACTCAGCGAAGTTGAAGTGTTTGTGATGATGCAATCTCCCCGCGGCTAGACGGAAAGACCCCATGAACCTTTACTGCAGCTTTGCATTGGACTTTGAACCGATCTGTGTAGGATAGGTGGGAGGCTTTGAAGCGAGGACGCCAGTTCTCGTGGAGCCGTCCTTGAAATACCACCCTGGTTTGTTTGAGGTTCTAACCTAGGCCCGTGAATCCGGGTCGGGGACACGAAAAGAACCCCGGGAGGGGAGTGAAATAGATCCTGAAACCGCATGCATACAAACAGTCGGAGCCTGGAAACGGGTGACGGCGTACCTTTTGTATAATGGGTCAGCGACTTACATTCAGTGGCAAGCTTAACCGGTTAGGGAAGGCGTAGCGAAAGCGAGTCCGAACAGGGCGATTGAGTCGCTGGGTGTAGACCCGAAACCAGACGATCTATCCATGGCCAGGTTGAAGGTGCGGTAACACGTACTGGAGGACCGAACCCACTAACGTTGAAAAGTTAGGGGATGAGCTGTGGATAGGGGTGAAAGGCTAAACAAGTCTGGAAATAGCTGGTTCTCTCCGAAAACTATTTAGGTAGTGCCTCGTGTCTCACCTTCGGGGGTAGAGCACTGTCATGGTTGGGGGGTCTATTGCTGATTACCCCGCCATAGCAAACTCCGAATACCGAAGAGTGCAATCACGGGAGACAGACATCGGGTGCTAACGTCCGGTGTCAAGAGGGAAACAACCCAGACCGCCAGCTAAGGTCCCCAAGATTGGCTAAGTGGGAAACGAAGTGGGAAGGCTAAAACAGTCAGGAGGTTGGCTTAGAAGCAGCCACCCTTTAAAGAAAGCGTAATAGCTCACTGATCGAGTCGTCCTGCGCGGAAGATGTAACGGGGCTAAGCGATAAACCGAAGCTGCGGGTGTGCACTTTGTGCACGCGGTAGGAGAGCGTTCTGTAAGCCTGCGAAGGTGGCTTGTAAAGGCTGCTGGAGGTATCAGAAGTGCGAATGCTGACATGAGTAGCGATAAAGGGGGTGAAAAGCCCCCTCGCCGTAAGTCCAAGGTTTCCTGCGCAACGTTCATCGGCGCAGGGTGAGTCGGCCCCTAAGGCGAGGCAGAGATGCGTAGCTGATGGGAAGCTGGTTAATATTCCAGCACCGTCGTACAGTGCGATGGGGGGACGGATCGCGGAAAATCATCAGGGTGTTGGATGTCCCTGTTGCTGCATCGAAGATGGCGCTTAGGCAAATCCGGGCGCGTAAATCAAGGGTGTGGCACGAGCGAGCATTGCTTGCGAAGTGATCGGAAGTGGTTCCAAGAAAAGCCTCTAAGCTTCAGCTGTACGAGACCGTACCGCAAACCGACACAGGTGGATGGGATGAATATTCCAAGGCGCTTGAGAGAACTCAGGAGAAGGAACTCGGCAAATTGATACCGTAACTTCGGGAGAAGGTATACCCCGGTAGTGTGAAGCGCCTGCGCGCTTAGCATGATGGGGTCGCAGAGAATCGGTGGCTGCGACTGTTTATTAAAAACACAGCACTCTGCAAAGACGAAAGTCGACGTATAGGGTGTGACGCCTGCCCGGTGCCGGAAGGTTAAGTGATGGGGTGCAAGCTCTTGATCGAAGCCCCGGTAAACGGCGGCCGTAACTATAACGGTCCTAAGGTAGCGAAATTCCTTGTCGGGTAAGTTCCGACCT
>DATMSL010000145.1:0-9437 GCA_035565435.1 Dyadobacter sp.
TTACACTGAAAACCCGACCAACAAGGGCAACGTTTCACATAAATTCCAGATGGGACTAATTTATTGCATGCCAAGTGGCGGTTAAAGTTCCATAAAACGGCTGCGCTCCTCCAATATCTATGAAAATATGCTTCAATACTACACCTGGATCGATCATATAGATTGTCAATTTATGATTTCCGGCCGGTAGCAAAGGCAATTCGAGCGTGCGTTTCGCCGTATTGGCCAGCACATTCTGCTTCCATTCGTTACTCCTACCGATCGTTTTGAAATTGAATATTTTCACCGGCCCGTCGTCCACTTTCACGGCGTAGCGCATTTCAAAATCCTTGTTGAGCGGGTAAGTGGGCAGCGTGCTCACGGTAATGCTGGCCGCGGCGTCGCTGAATGTGTAGAAATCGTATTCAACCGACGGGTTACCTGCCACATGGGTGGTGTCCGGCTCTCCCCTGAACGTCAGCGGGAACGCCTGCAATGCATTGCCGTTGCCCGCGAGCGCGTCCACGACGCTCCAATTTCGCCCGGAGATATTTTTCAAGCCCGTATATTCTGCTGCGTTGATGGAAATGTACTTGTCGCTGGGTACATAGCCTTTGAAACCGGGCAATGTGTTGGCATCGGCATTGTTTGCAGTTATTTCAAAATCATAACCATCGTCTTCGGCTTCTATTTTAATGTTCGCGTTTAATTCGCCGATCGGAGCTTTCGGCCAATCGATTTCTACCCAAATACGCTGTTCGCTTTGGGCGTCATTTGGTTGCAACTCACCTTGCGCGGCACTTACTTTGATCCACGGCCCGGAAGTTGTGACCCTAAAATTCGTCCGTACGTTCCCGGTCAGAAACACATCGATAAACCGCTTCTGCTTGTTCCAGCGATCAAATGCCGGGAGTTTGAAATGACGCTTTTTGTCCGACACCGCGAAAGTTGTATCGAAGCCCTCGGGCAACGCACGGAATGCGGGCAGGTTCGGCGTCACGGCGAGTTTGATCTCCGGCATTTTGAATACCGGCAGCCCGCGCGGCATCAAGTCCATCATACCCTTCCATTTGCCATTCAGTAGTTTTTCGTTGAAAAAACTCGTTTCTCCCACGATTTCGGCATAGGCTTGCTCCGAAAGTTTGGCATAGTGTGCAGCACTGAGGCGCCCCTGCCGGGCATACAGCAGAGCTTTGTCCCGGTAAAGAAATTTGCGGTTCATCAACGTCGCCCCTTTTACCGGGTACCCTACCAATTCGTAAAACGCCGCCTGGTCTTTCCCTGCAATTTGCGATCGGATCGCGGTCGTTTTGGAAAGGAGCTCATCATAGGCATCGAGCCGCTGCTGCGCCTGGTCGCCGTAATAATGGTGGTTATAAGCCGTATTTCGAATGCCGGTGGTCGGTTCGGTCTGGCTCCAACCCATATACTCTGGCTTGCGCTCGAATGCGAGGTTATAGTATTTCCAAAGTACTTCCGAAATGGCTGCGCTGTTTTTAGCACCAAAAATACCGGTTAGCCATTGCTTCAAATGCATTCTAGAATAACCCGGGTTTTCAAATGGCTGCACATGGTAAGCCATATCCAGGAACAGCTGCATGGCATATTCGCCGGGTTTGATATCGCCGATATTCAGCACCCACAAATGCCGTGCATTCAATGCATAGGCTTTGGTCATTTCCTCCCGCATATGCGCAGGATGTGTGGTATTAAGCCAGAGATAATCGTGCGGACGGCCCCAGTAGGATGCGTGGTAATACACGCCCGAACCACCCGGGCGCTTGTTTTCTTCTTCGTTACTTAGCCTTTGGATATAACCGTAGTTATCATCCGGCCATACCAGTGTAACATCTTCCGGCACTTTCAAACCGGCGTCGTAAATTTCCAACACCTCCTTGTAAGGGGTGAAAACCTGTGGTACTTTGGTAATATCCTTATTCACATACTTTTTGAGCATTTCGCGCTCCACGCGGATGATGGTATCCAGCAGCGTCACCGTTTCGGGTATTGTTTTCACTCCCTGGATTTCCCCGTCATGCACGCCCCGCATTCCGGTGGTGTAAATGCCGTTGAAATTACTACTCTCCTTGATCCGTGATTTCCAATATTCCTCCACTTTCCTGCGATTGGTCACGAAATTGAAATGGCCCATGATCCGCTCGTCCCACTCGCTTACATTGTTGCGCAGCATCGGTTCGGCGTGTGACGAGCCCACCACGATCTGGTAGTCTTCGGCAGCTTTGATATTGCCCGGATAGTGATAAAATGCCTTAGTACTCGGGTGCATTGCGGGCCATATCAGATTGGCTTTCAAGCGCAGGAGCAGTTCAAACACCTTCGCGTAGGTTTTCGGACCGATGTCATTTGTCTCGGGCTCGAAGGTTTTGGCTGCCCACGGTTGCAGGCCCCAATCTTCATCATTAATGAATATCCCCCGGAATTTGACGGAAGGCGACGCGGAAGTATAGTTCGGTATGTCCAACGAGAGCGTTTTCCGGCTCACCGGCACCGCATCCGCCCACCAGTACCAGGGCGTGACGCCGATCCTCTCAGAAATCGCAAACGCGCCATAAGCCGTTCCGCGCACATCGCTGCCAGCCACGACCAATGCCTGCTTGATGTTTCTCAACGGTTTATTCAAAACCCGCAGCGAGTACCGCTCCCACTGCCCTATCAATGTAACATCGGCCGCCTGCTTACCAAACCGCCCGACGATTTCCGAACCAACCCGCCCGAGCACGATCACACTCCCGCTCGCTCCATCCAGTTCGGTACCCACTTTCGGCAAATAGCCGCTTACCCGCTCAATGTCCGCCGCCAGCAAATGCGCCGCAATCGAATCGAGTTTCGGGCCGCCTTTCTGATAGTAAATCGAAACTTTGGCACTGGTGGTTACCAGGTCAAAGCGAGCTGCATTTGCATTCAGGCCTGGAAACAGTATTGCGGCTAATATTGTAGCAGCTATTGCGAGAAAACCGGCAGGCATTCCGGCCATATTCATTTTATAAGTAAAAATCTTCATTGAACTGAAATAGCATGCCCTGCTTTCAATACTGAAAATTCAGGACGTTTTCGTGGATTTTCTTCTGTTCCTGTACTTTGCCCGTTGTGATGTTTTTCATCGACACGTTTTTAACAGGCAGCTCCTTTTGCCCGAGAATGCGCGACTCGAACTTTACGTCCTTCGCCGATATATTGCTCAGGTAAATGTTCGAAATCGGTGTCAGCTTGCGGATTTTGGTCGGTACTAGTGTGCGCCACTGATAGAGCACGTCGGTTTCGATGCCCAGCACGCCCAAATCGATTTTCCCGGCGGTCAGGTTCGAGGCGTAGATGTTTTTGACATACCCGCCCATTCTCTCGTTGGTTTTAATGAAAAGCAAATGGTTCAGTTTCGCGCCGTCGACCACCTCACAATGGTCGATATCCACATTCTCGATCCCGCCCGAAAGCTCACTCCCGATCGCCACCAGCTGGTGCCCGTTTTTGACCGTCAGATTGCGGATCACAATATTCTTTGAAGGCGTTTTCAGCCGCCACCCTTCCGGGTTCCGCCCCGATTTGATCGCGATCGCGTCGTCACCCTGGTCGAACACGCAGTCCTCGATCAGCACATTCTGGCTCATTTCGGGATCCACGCCGTCATTGTTATGGCCATGCGCATACACTTTCAGCTTGCGGATCACCACATTTTTGCACAGATACGGATGGATCGTCCAGAACGGGCTGTTGGTGATCGTGATGCCTTCCAGCAGCACATTCTCGCACCGGTTGAACTGGATGAACTGCGGCCGCAAATGTGCGGTATCGTTCACCATCTGCCGCTCCTTAACGGGCGTATAAGCCTGCGCGAGGTTGTAGAGCCGCTTGATGCTCTCCATATGCGGCTTCGGGCGCGAAAACCACTCCTTCCAAACCTCCATTTTCGCCTTCACCTCGCCCTGGCCGGTAATAGCCACATTCTTGCATTGGTAGGCGTAGATCAGCGGCGAATAGTTGTAGCATTCAATGCCCTCCCAGGTCGAATGCACGGCAGGCAGGTAATCCTCCGGCTTTTCCGAAAACAGCAGTACGGCGCCCTTTTCCAAATGCAAGTTCACATTGCTTTTCAAATGCACCTTACCCGTAAGCCACTCGCCAGCCGGTACCACCACCGTGCCGCCGCCAACCTTATTCGCAGCCTCGATAGCCTTTAGGATCGCCGCCGAATTCTTTTCCTTGTCGCCCGGCACCGCTCCGAATGTGGTAATCACGAACTTTTTGGTATGGCTGAAATCCGGCACGGCAATGGCCGGCATGGGGAAATGCGCTTTGATTTGCAGCTTTTTCACCGGTACATCGGCCCGGGCAGGAATGGCAAACAATGCAAATACGAGGCCGAGCAAACGTAATGATCTGTTCATAACATTGATTATTCAATCGTTTAGCAAACCGGGGCATTGCGTCGCAACGCCCCGGTTGCAATATCAATACTCCGGATTCTGCGGGTATCCTTCCGTATCCCGGTCAATGACCGATTGCGGGATGGGGCGCAGGTAATATTTCTCACTCACGCCGCCGGGATTGGACAGTTTGGTGAGCGGGTTGTGTTCAAATGCGCGGTCGAGGCGGTGCGTACGTTTCAGATCTAGCCAGCGCTTGTACTCGCCTGCGAGCTCGCGGGCGCGCTCGTCGAGGATGAAATCGACGTCCACGTTCGCAGCGGTAATGTTCAGGTTTTGGCCGGTTACCGCGGCGCGCTGGCGCACGACATTCAGTTTTTCAGCAGCCTTGTCTTTTTGCCCTAACTTGAAATAAGCCTCCGCTGCAAGCAGGTAAGTTTCCGCAAAACGGAACAAATAAATGTCCCGCGTGCAGGTATAGGCCTTTTCGTTATTACCCGGGAAGTTCGCGAGCGGGTCGAAGAACTTGTTGATCATCGGGAATTTCATCACGCCGCCGATACCCTGGAAATCCTGCTTCCATTTGTCGAAACGAACGATTTCCACATTCGGGTTGGCCTGCTTCAATGTGGCCGAATCGGCCGCGGTGAAGGGTTGGTCGGGGTACGGGAAGAAGAAGCGCAGGTCGCCCTTTTTGATAGGCGAATTGCCGATCTTGTCATCCTTCACGGCGTAGAACTTGCTCAGGAAAGTGCCGTCGTAGCGGCTATCTTTGGCCGTGTTGTAAAGGGTGTACAAAAACTGCGTCGGCATGAAATCGCTCGTGCGGCGGCTGTAAATCTGGTATTCGCCGTCGTAGAAGCCCGGCTCGCGGAAAATGCGCCAGCCGAAAAAGAGGTTCTGCCCATGCCCGATCGTTTTGTTTTTCAAACTCGCCGGGTCGAACTGGATCGAAAAGATAATCTCGCTGTTCTGCTGGTTGGTCGATTTAAAAACATCGGCAAAAGAAGGTACCAGTTTGTAATTGCCGCCTGCGATCACTTCCTCGGCATATTGCGCGGCTTTGGTAAAATCCGCCGAGCCGCCAAATGCCTTGTAGCCGCGCGTGAGGTGTACGAGCGACAACAAATGCTTCACCGCGCCCTGCGTCACCCGGCCAAATTCCGCCGTAGTGGCGTCCACGCCCGTCAAGGACGCATTCAGGTCTTCCACTATAAAATCATAAACCTCCTGTTCCGAATTAGGCACAAAATGCGTCACAGGCGTATCGATTTCTTCTTTTACAATAGGAACACCCCCAAAGTTCTCAGCCAAAAGATAGTAGTAATAGGCCCGGATGAACCGCACCTCGCCTACCCGCTTGTTGCGCGTCGCCTCGGCAAGCCCCGGAATGGTTCCTGCCTTGTTGATAGCCGTATTGCACCGCTGGATACCCGCATAGAGGTTGGAAAACAGCTCTTCCACTGCCGAGTTGTCCGACGAAAGCGTCTTGTACTCATTCAGTTGCGTGGCGCGCACCACGCGGTCGCCCACCGTACCGCTCACAGGCTCGATCTCCCCGCGGGTAATGATGTCGGTGCCCCAGCAGAACAGCTTCGGGTCGGTTTCGTATACATCCCGCATCGACGCGTAGCAGGAATTGATTAGTTTTTCAAAGCCTGCGGCATCCGTATAAAAGTTTTCGCTTGTGACGCCACTGATGTTTTCCTCGGTCAGGAAGTCCTGGCAGGACGACAGGCTCATCGCAGCCGCCAGCATTGCTATATAGGTTGTCTTTTTCATAAATGTCATGAATTAAAAAGCCAGGTTTACGCCGAAAAGGTAGGACGATGTACTCACCGCCGTTCCGTAGGTGTTGGTCGCCGGCCACTCGGGATCGAAACCTTCGTATTTGGTGAACAGAAACGGGTTGGTGGCCGTGGCATACACGCGCAGGTTGCTGATTTTGAAACGCTGCACCAGGCCGTTTGGCAGGTTATAACCGAGCGTAATGTTGCCCACACGTGTGAAATCCACTTTACGGTAAGTCGGTATCACGGTGTACGGGCCGGGATTTCCCGGGCGGAACCAGGTCTGCGACGGATTTTCTGGCGTCCAGTAATCCACCTTCACCTGGTTGTAATCCGAGTTGTAGTTCATCAGCGTCGCATCGAACGAGCTTTGGTACTGCTCGCCGCGGCGGGTGTACACCATAATGTACAGGTCTACATTGCCATACCGGAAGCTGTTCGAGAAAGAGCCGGTCCAGCTTGGCACGCGCTTGCCGATGATCTGCCGGTCGGCCGCATTGATCACGCCGTTGCCGTCGAGGTCTTTCACGCGGATCTGGCCGGGTGTCTGGTTATATTTTTTCGCAGCTTCGGCCTCGTCGGTCTGCCAGATGCCATCGAACACATAGTTGTAGTTCACCTGCACGGGCTGGCCGATAAACAGGCTGTTACCGACATCGTCCTTCTTGCCTCCATTCAGCTCCAGAATGCGGTTTTTGTTGGAATCGAATACAATGTCGGTCTTCCACTGAAACTTACCCGCCACCACGTTGATCGAACTGATACCCAACTCGATACCGCTATTCCGCAGCTTCCCTACATTATCCGTAATGGAGCTCCACCCCGACGGTGCGGGCAACTGGCGGTTCAGCAGGATGTTGTCGATCAGCCGGTTGTACACATCCACGCTACCTGTAATGCGGTTGTTGAAAAAGCCGAAGTCCAGACCAGCGTTGATCTCGTGCGTGGTTTCCCAGGTCAGGTTCTTGTTGGGAAGCTGGTTGGGCGCATAACCTTGCGCAAATGTGCCGCCGAAATCATAGAAAGTTTGTCCCAATGCGGCCTGCGTGGAATAGGCATTCACGCGGTCGTTACCCGTTACACCGTAGCTCACACGCAGTTTCAGGTCGGTAATGTGCCGTATCTGCTTGATAAACTGCTCTTCCGACAACCGCCACGCCAATGATGCCGACGGGAAAAAGCCCCATTTGTTACCTTCGGCAAGCCGTGAAGAGCCATCCCAGCGCCCGGTGGCGGTGAGCAGGTATTTGTCCTTAAAACTGTAATTGACCCGCCCCATAGCTGAGGCCAGCGTCGTTTTGGTGTAGGCTGACCCGTACCCCAGCACACGGCCGCCGGTAGCAAGGTTGTACCAGAGCGATTTGTAGGGAATGCCGTCCACGGTGATAGTGCTGGTTTCAATACGGTCCTTCTGCATGCTTTGCACGACGGTCGCGGTGAGCTTATGGTCGCCGAACTGTCTGTCGTAGGTCGCCTGGTTATCCCAAACCCAGGTCAGCTGTTCGCTGCTGGAATTACCGGCCTGCGTCGGTACCGAGCCTCCGAGGCTCTGCTTGGACAGCGGCCCGAAGTAAAAGCCGCTTCTTTCGGTGGAGTAGTTCGGTGAGATCGTCGATTTCAGAATCAGGCTTTTGATCGGCTCGAACTGTACGAAAATATTCCCGAACGTGCGTGCATTGCGCACCTGGCGGATCTCATTATCCTGGTCGAACATCGGGTTGGTGACAGCATTGGTCGTGTACACGCGGAATGCGGGCGCGCCGGTTTCGTCGTACGGATAGGTCATCGGCGGCAGACGGTAAGCCGAGCGCAATGCTTCGGAACTACCGAGGTTTTGCAGGTTTTGGGAAAAATAAATATTCAAACCTGCCTTCCATTTGTCGGTAATCTGCCGGTCTACATTACCGCGCAGCGTGTAGCGCTTGAACTGCTCCGGTTTCACATTACCATCCTCCTGCAAAAGCCCGGCACTGATCGCGAAGCGCGTTTTCTCATCGCCGCCGCTTGCGGTAATGTTGTGGTTCATTTGCAGGCCGTTTTTGAGGATCAGCTTGGGCCAGTCGGTAAACTTCCCGGCGTCGATATTCTTCCATTGCTCCGGAGTAAAAAAGGCTGCATTGTTTCTCGAAATATCCTTGCCCTGTGCTTTGAACATTTCGGTACGGTAGGCCACATACCCGGGGCCGTCGAACATCTCGGGCAGGTGCGTAGGCGTGCGTACACCCGCATACGCGTCGTAGGAAATGGTCGTTTTGCCCGATTTCCCCCGTTTCGTCGTCACGATCACCACCCCTTTCGCACCGCGCGAGCCGTAAATCGCCGTCGCCGAAGCATCTTTAAGAATATCGATCTTCTCGATATCCGCCGGGTTCAACTCATTGATACCCGAAGTGGAAGGAATGCCGTCGATCACATACAACGGCGAGTTGGAGCCGCCAATGGAGCTCACACCCCGGATATTGATATTATACCCGCTTCCCGGCTTGCCCACATTCTTCACCACCACTACACCCGGCATTTGGCCCTGCAATGCGCCGGTGGCGTCGGGCGTGGCTGCGCGGGAGATTTTAGTAGCATCCACGGAGGCGATGGCACCAGTCACATCGGCTTTCTTGATAGCCCCATATCCTACCACCACCACTTCTTCGAGCACCTTGTTATCATTGGAAAGCTGCACATTGAAAGTTGTCTGGTTGCCCACGGTCACTTCTTTTTGCGAATAACCCACGTAGCTGAACACCAGCACCGCCGACTGGTCGGGGATATTGAATGTAAAACTGCCGTCCACGTCCGTCACCGTGCCGCGCTGGGTGCCTTTGAGGATAATGCTCACGCCTGGCAGGGCTTCGCCTTTATCGTCGGTCACTTTGCCGCTTACGGTAATATCCTGATGCGCATGGGATTCGTCTTTCGGGCCGGGTTTCGAGCCGGAGCTGTTTTTTCGGAGGATAATAAATTCCCCGCTCGTTTGGTAACCGATATTATAAGGCTCCAAAAGGTCGCGCAGCACATTTTCCAGCGATTCGTTCTTCACTTTCACCGATACCTTCGCATCCGCCGGGAAAATGCCGGGGAGGTAGGTAAACTTCACATTCGCCTTATGCCCGATCATCGTCAGCGCCTTCGAGATCTCGCGGTTGCTGAACTGCGCCGTCACTGTTCTTTTCATCAAATCCTGCGCACTTCCGTCGCTGGCAAGGGCGAGCGTCGCCAGCGAAAGGAGGATGACTATGGGAACACCTAGTATTTTCATGATGTGCAACGGTTTGGGGACCGTGTTGAAAAA
>DATMSL010000146.1:0-4099 GCA_035565435.1 Dyadobacter sp.
CACTACATCTTCCGGCGAGTACCAGAAAAGTCCCAAAACGTCGATTTACCCCGCATTTGTCGATAACATATCCTACCAATCGTGGACAGAAGCCGGGCCGTCCCCTTTCTTCCAGCTTGCAGCCGAGGGCGGCACGCCTCCTTACAGCTGGACAATGGCCGGTGGCGCATTACCCAAAGGACTTAAACTGGATAAAAACGGGAAAATTAGTGGCATGGCCACCAAAGAAGGAAATTACGCTTTCACAGCCAGGGTTACCGATTCAAAAGGTGCCTCCGCCACCAAAGCGCTCACTTTCGAGGCGGCACCCTATCGGTCGAAATGGTTCTCGGACGCCAAGTTTGGAATATACATCACCTGGGGCATATATAGTCCGCCAAGCTTAAAAGGCAAAGACGGGATCGTCCAGTTTGAAAAACGGATTACCAAGTTCAACGCAGACCAATGGGCACAGACAGTCGTTGATCTCGGCGGCAAAGTACTGACTGCCAATGTAAAGGCAGGCGATGGTGTACGCCTCTGGCCTTCCACCTCCCCCAGCAAACTCGAACTGAAAACGAAGCGTAACATCGTGAAGGAACTCGTGGACGCCTGCCATAAAAAAGGCATCCGGTTCATTGCCTATATTGCGCCCGACAATGGCTGGAACAAAGACATCATCGACACGGCGCCCGACGGAACTTACGGAACGCTCAATCTCGGATTGATCAGGGAATTGATTGCTTTGGGTGTAGACGGTTTTTGGGTCGATATGACTTCCGCAACCGAGCTTTACCAGGGATTTGATTACAATTGGTTTCCCTGGAACAAAATGATTCCCATAATGCGGACCATGAACCCCAAATTGATTTTTGCCAACAATACAGGGTTGGGAAACGGGGGGACGGTATTGCAATACCCTAATACGGATGTGATCGTGTATGAGGGCGGAACTTCCCCGCATGAAACGGCATTGGTTGTTGCACAACCGGCCACGGTCAGAAAAAAATTGGCTATCGAAGTAGACAATCTCCTGGATAATACCTGGTCGTGGCGGGAAGACCCTAAACTCCGGTCGCCCAAGCCGGTGGACATGATGATCAGGAATATTCAAAAGAACTGGGAAGTAGGCGCCACATACATGCTCAGCTATCCGATAACGGCCGACGGCGACATCCTTCCCGAGCTGTATAAGGACAAACTAACTCAAATCGCCAGTTTTGTCAAAAAAAATCAGGGATGGAGTGCCATTCCTCAAGCTTCCCTGTCCGATACCGTAGACTACCACGGCGGTCAGAAACTTGTACTGACCGCTCCTCCCCGCTCGAAAATATATTATACAGTTGACGGGAGTCGTCCGACCACTGCAAGCAAGGCTTACAAAGGTCCCATTGCATTATCGAGAACAAGCCGCGTACAAGCCATAGCGATAGAACCGGGCAAGCCTGCCAGTAAGCTCTTCGATAAGACATTTACCGTCCTTAACAGCGCGAAGGCTGCGGCTACCAATGCGCGCTCGGCGGTACGCCTGGCAGCGACCGAAGCAACAGCGACGGGCAAAACCGATCCCAACGGGTTCTACCGCGGGATGCGTATTACCGTAGGCAGCATTCCGATCCGGCTGACGGAAGTGGGCCGGAAAAACCTGGCAGGAAACAACGGCCGACATGCGCTCATTATCAAGCGATATGTGGATGATTACCCATTGTTGACCGCATCGCTGAACACGGCTAGTCTGCCGGTTGACCCGGATGGCTATCAATATGCCCAGATACCTCCGGTCACGCTGGAAGCAGGCAAATCGTACGTGATCGGCTTCCGCGAGAACAATAGCGACCAATTCGCGGCCGAGGATTTCAAAAATATACCCGCAACCGACGACTACCGGGTGATTGGTTACAACATTTTGAGTCAGCAGGGCACCAAACAACCCATTAAAGACGACAAAATCGGGCAGCTTGTTAGTCTCAAATACGAAAAAGCAGGTACCAAAGGCACCAAAGTCAATCTCGCAATAGGAAAGCAGGCATTCCTGCGTGCCAACAACGATAGCGGACTAGGCCCGGCGAGCCAGATTTACTTTGCCGAAAATGGTATTGACGGTGACCCCAATACGATGGCGCAGGCCGGTGGGCAATATCCCTGGACGCTGCTGGTAGATTTGATGAAGGTCGAAACAGGTATTAAGGAGGCAAAAATCACCTTCGGCAAGACAGCGTTTTCGACCGATTTTCAGGTGATGGCTTCGCCAGACAATAAAACATGGACCACCCTGGTGCACAAAACAGATAACTCAGATTTGAATATAGACCTTAAATTCAACCCAATCGATGCCCGCTATTTCAAGATCAGATCGCTTAAACCTGAGAAAAGCGGGGATAAAGGGGGATCCATGGGAATACTGGAATTTGAAGTGTACAGGTAGTGCCAGAGGTGGCGTAGCCGACCAGGGATCGGTTCGCGGTCAAAAGCGTTTATCATGGGATCGAAATAATTTGAAGCAAACGACATAGTAGCAAGTATATTACTGATATACAATGCTTTAAAATTATATTCTCTTACACTCATCACGTAACCTTTTTATCCCATGACACTTCGTAAAATCTCTGCCATTGCTGCCAACTTTTTGTTGGTAATTGTCCTTTCATGTACGGACCATTCGAATCCTGATCCCGGAAATCCCGGTCAAACCTGCACGCGGGTTAATGGCAGTCCAAGGCTTTATCCGTGTGAATTTGAAATTGTTCAGATAGATTTCATGCGGCAAAGCTCTAATGACGCCTCATTCGCGACGCTTACGCCTTCCAACCACGACATTGTCCTGCCCAGAAGCCTGGCCTTCTCCTATCAACCTTTTAGTGGAGGGACGGCAGAAATAACTTATAAGATCCGACTCCATGTAAAACGCATTGCAGAACCTGCATTCCCGACACCACAAGGATATTGGATCAGCGATAGCCGTCCGTTTGGGGGAACAGCGGACGACGAAAGCCTGTTGGCTCCGAACATTTATTACGCTGCTCCCTCCCTGAACATGGCTGTTGGTCAAACGATCCAGGTATTTACAAGAATGTGGATTTCTGTTGCTCCGTCAGAGCCCACACGCGCCTCGCTAATGACGTCGATCCAGAACCCGGCAACTTTTGCAGCACTGAAAGCCGCACCTAACAACTATACCCTCGTGAGGGACTTGTCGGAAGCATACTATCTGCCTTTCAATGTTACTTACGAGCCGGAGCTGTAATACGGTATGTATCTGTTACAAGAGTGTTCTTTTACGCTTTCCCTTAATTCGTTATTTGCCTTGGCAAGCCGCGCTTAGGACATCACACTCGTTAAGAAACTCGTGGCAAAAGAGTTGTATAGCGCCCGTCCCGACTGGCATTATTCCAAAATCGCAGTTCAGGATGAATAACAAGTTCGTATATTTTGGGGCGTTCGTTGTCGGAATGCTGGCTTGCCGATCGACCGAAGTACCCAAAGAAATCATCGAGTCGATCGTCGTTGGAGAAGTGACTATTCCCGTCAAAGCGAATGTCCGATTGCCGGAAGTCGCTTTTCCGGCTGACATTCTCGCACTGAAGCCGGCCGGAGATACGTCACAAACCCGAATGGTTGCCTATGGCGGCTCCTATTTTGCGGGATATCGAAACGGTGGATTGTTCCGTGAAGGGCAATTAACCTCAGTTCCTGAACTTATTGCACATCAGATGCAGCTGAAATCATTCGTGTCACCACTTTTCGGAATTGAACACGGCAACGGCAGCGGGTATTATTTATTCGACAAGGAGGCCAAATTGCCATCGTGGCGAAAGGTTACCAATCAAACCGCAATTGTTTCGGACAGCCCCCTAAAGTTGACGCCCTTTATTGAAGAATACGTAGATAATATCGCATGCCCCGGAGGCCCGATTGCCACATCCAACGCGTCAACGTTCATTTTCGCCTATCCGAGGCAAGTCGAATATTTCAGTTATCTCGAGAGATTCTTTCCCAGGCATGGTACCACCGACAATCCGTTTAATTTCTATGTCGACTCACTGAACAAGAAAACCCATCTGGTACTTAAGTTCGATGACATGGACCTTTGGACGGGAATGGCGTTACATTCAAAGCAATT
>DATMSL010000147.1:0-5677 GCA_035565435.1 Dyadobacter sp.
GCTGCTGCACAAACGAAAGCAGCTCATTCAGATTAAACCGTGAAGTATTATTAGCCGCCGCATAACGCACATAAGGCAATGCCTCCTCCGGCCGGTCCATTTTCAAAAGTATGACAAAAAGCATCCGTGCGCGTTCGAAGCTGTTCTCCATTCGGAATGCTTTTGAAAGATAATTAACAGCCTGACGGTTCAGTCCCAGTGCGATACTGAGTTTCCCCGCATTATCAAAATACACCGGATTCAACGGATCGTCGAGCACCAGCGCTTCGGCCACGCGAAGCATTCCGGCGGTATCTTTGGCGGCCGCATAGTCCTGTTGCAGTCGGACCATGGCATCGCGCCAGGATATTTGTTTTACCACCAATGCCCCTGCCAGCTTTTCTTCTTCCGTTTTTTCCCGCTTTTCTTCCGCCGGCATCGGGATATTGAACGGCCAGCCTTCTTTCAGGATCATCATTTCATACTCCCCTTTCAGGGAATCCACGGATGTAATCGGCATTTGCTTTTTCAATGCTTCGAATGGCATTTCAGCGGATGATGCGGGCAGGAGCCCCGTTTGGCGAAGCGATTGATAAAAAGCTTCCGAAAGCAGCGCGTAGCCCAGCAGATTAGGATGTACGTGTTCCAGCAAAGTTTCCTTGCCCAGGATACCCGCGGCAGAGTGTTTTTCAAAAAGGCCTCGCGTGTGTACGAGCGTCACGCCCTTGTGTGCGTGCGCAATGTCTTTGATGATGGTATTCAATGCCTCCGGCGCCCTGAAACGCAATGCGTCGAGCTCCTTCGCAAGGACAAACTCCTTTTTAGCACTTGCATGTCTTCCTTGTTTATATAAATCACTGCCTGACTGATAATGTGCATCAGCCGAATTTCCCTGCTTGTCGGGAATGCTGATAAACGGTTTCAGATCTTTTTCATTGCTAACCAGATTACTGATCAGCAACGGTACACCCCTGGCACTGAATGCGTCCGCCAACTCATTCATATTGCGTCTAAACTGGTCGAGCCCGGCCTTGTATTCCTCCGAACCAAATGCGATCTGCTGATCGGCAGCCATTCGTTTCATCAGGTTTTCCCGCAAATCGAGCTTTTCGCCGGAAATCAACGCTGTAACCCCGTCGGTTAAGGAAGCCAGTAGTTGCGTTAGCCTCAAACCACGCAGGCTCATCAGCAAGCGCGCAAGCGTGCGGCTATGCCCGATGCCTTTGGTGGCAGCTACGCCCATGGCGCCATAGTACTCATTATGGCCCGTGTAGACCAGAACCGCGTCCGGTTCATAATCGAGTGCGGCTTTGCCAAAATCAAGGACGGTGTGGGAATTTACGGCGGTGAGCGAGAGGTTAATGACCTCGAAATCACGATTGGGATAGGTTTGCGAAAGTCGGTATTGCAGCCAGCGGTGAAATGAGCCGTTGTTCATATAGGGATAGCCAATGGTGGTCGATTCGCCCAATACGAAAATGCGAAATACATCCGGCATTTTTTTAGCGGCAAATGGCTCCTGATTGCCGTAGGTCGCATTTTTCTGGTTGGCAAAATAGCGTTTCGAAGCGTGCTGGTTGAGCACCAGGTAGCCTTTCCGGGCCGGGTCCTGAACAAAAACCGCCAGCTCGTAGCCGTAACCGAACAACCGCAATGCCCCTTCCAGTACCAGCAGTACCAGAAAGGGCATTAATAACATAATCAATTTAAAAAGAGACTCGCGTTTCATTTGTTGTTATATGCCTACGGCATTGAACGTCTGGCATGTCAATTTTACTACCAATATTACACGCCTGACGGCATTTGTGACCGACAACTATTACGGCCGGATGCTCGTACCGTCAAATTTACGAACCTGCCAGTTGGATTTACTGGTGATCGGATACTTCGCGGCTTCTTTTTCATCGATATCCACGCCCAGCCCCGGCACCTCGTTCACCGACATGTAACCGTCTTTCATTGTAGGGCAGCCCTTGAAAATCGCCTGTGTCTTTTCGTTGAAACTCACGGCCTCCTGAATGCCGAAGTTCCAGACAGCGAGATCGATATGCGCGTGCGCCGCGTGCCCAACTGGTGATACATCCCCCGGCCCGTGCCACGCCGTTTTAACATTGAACCACTCTCCTAGCCGTGCCACTTTCATGGCCGGCGTAATGCCGCCGATCTGCGACACATGGCAGCGAATGTAATCGAACCATTGATTGGCCATCGGATCGCGGAACTCGTTCACGTTATTGAATAGCTCACCCATGGCGATCGGTACCGTGGTACTTTGGCGCAACTGACGGAACCAGCCCATGTTTTCGGGCGAGAACGGATCTTCGATAAAGAACGGCCGGTACTCTTCCAACGCCTTGATCATGTTAATGGCGTCCATCGGCTGCACGCGCTCGTGAATGTCGTGCAGGAGTTCGATATCCTCGCCGCAGCGCTTACGCACCGCTTCAAAAAGCTTCGGTACCGATTTCAAATAGGCTCTTTCGTTCATATAATTATCAGTACCCCCGCCAAAACCCGCCGCTTTGAAATCTGGTTTTTGCTCGGTCGCACCTACCGCCCCGTACCCGCCCTGCTGGATGCGGATGTATTTGAAACCCCGGTCCTTGATACGCTGGACGTCATCAGCGACTGCTTCGGGTGTGTTACCATTGGCGTGGGTGTAACAAGGGATCGCGAACCGTGCCTTACCGCCCAGCAACTGGTACACCGGCATACCGGCGCGCTTGCCCTTGATATCCCAAAGTGCCTCATCCAGCCCGCTCAATGCATTGTTCAGCACCGGGCCATTGCGCCAATAGGAGCTCACGTAGGTCGAATGCCACATGTCTTCGATATTGTCGACATCCTTCCCGACGCAGAATTCATTGAGGTAGGTATCAATCGCCGTCACTACCGCAAAGGCACGTTGGGTGAAAGTCGCGCAGCCTAGCCCGTACAGGCCGGGTTCGGTTGTTTCCACTTTGACGACGATCAGGTTGGAGCCCTGGGGTGCTGTGACAATCGCTTTCACGCTTTTAATTTTCACCGGCGCCATGCCTTTCGCGTAGGCGGGCTGCGTGTAATGCGCATGAGCGCGATCGGCCGAACCGAGCAGACCGAGCAGTCCGGCTGCCGACCCCGCTCCCAGCATTTTCAAAGCGTCACGACGGTTCTGTTGGGGCTCAGAGTTATGGTTGTTCATAAATGTTTGGATTAGGAATGATTGGAACTGTGATTCACTTTTGGTTAAGGGGTCAGGAATGGTCAGGAGTAGTCATTAGGTCAGGAATAGTCAATAGGTCCGGGGTAGTCGGTGGGTTGGAAATTGTCTGTGTTACAGTAAATCGGCGGCTCATGGCAATGCAAATGCGATGTACTTGCCGCCGGGTTTGTGGCCGTTTTTGGCTCCACCGGCTGCAATGACCACATATTGCCGGCCATTGACCATGTAGGTAGCCGGGGTTGCGAAGCCGCCTGCGGGTAGTTGGTATTCCCAAACGGTTTTGCCGGTTTTGCAATCGAATGCACGGATCTTCTCGTCCTTTGTCCCGGCGATGAATACCAATCCTCCCGCCGTCACGATCGGCCCGCCATAGTTTTCGGTGCCCGTAATAGGGACACCCTTTTGGGTGAGCTCGGAGAATTCTCCGAGTGGTACGCGCCAGAGGTATTCGCCGGTATTCAGGTCGATGGCGTTGAGTGTGCCCCAGGGTGGTTTGATGGCAGGGTAACCGTCCGGATCAAAGAAGCGCGTCCAGCCGTTGTTGATGTATGGCGGGATGTAAGGAAATACCGATTTCGCCTCCTCAGGTGCTTCGCTCGCGCTGTGGTTCTCGATAACAGGTGTTTTTGGTGTTGTATTTAAAAGAAAACCTACCAATTCTTCCCGTTCCTTCTCGGAAATATGCTGAAATGAAGGCATTCTTCCCCGTCCGGTTTTGATAATGCTGCCGATTTCATCTTTGGACATCCTGCTTCCGACTTCCGTAAGGCTCGGATATTCCTGCCCGCTGCCCTGGCGGTCGGCACGGTGGCATGCGGCACAGTTTCGCATATAAACTACCTGTCCGGGCGATGCCGCGGCCTGCGTTGCTCCTGCACCCGGCCTTCCGGTAGATGACCGTCCCCGATAATCCGTCATTTTAAGGTCCCACACCATTTCGTTGGCATTCTGGTACAAAATACCTTCCGGATCGGCCGCGTTACCACCCCATTCCGCCCCGCCGCCGATGCCCAGGTACAGGCTTCCTTCCTTACTAGGCGGCATGTATTTGTTGCCGGAGCGGGTGTTGTTGAACTTTTCCTTTACAAATGCATGAGCTGCGGGCGTACGATCGGTGATTTCACTTTCCGTAAAATTCTGTCGGGAAAACGGTGCCGGTTTGGTCGGAAAAGGCTGTGTAGGCCACGGATGTTCACCGGGAAGATGGTAACCCGTCAACGCGGGGCGTTCCTCTACTGGAAACAGCGGTTTGCCGGTGTCGCGGTCGAGCAGGAAAAGCAGGCCGTCTTTGGTCGCCTGCGCCACGGCGTCGATCTTCCGGAGCTTGCCGTCGGGGCCTTTGTGTTTGACGGTCAAAAGATTGGGCTGGCACGAAATATCCCTATCCCACAGGTCATGATGGACGGTTTGATAGTACCAGTTCATTTTCCCGGTTTCCGCATTCAGCGAGATCACGCAGTTGGCATACAAGTTCTTCCCTTCGCGATCGGCACCATAAAAATCGACCGATGGAGATCCGGTACCGAAATACACGGCGCCTCGTTTCTCGTCAAGCACCATGCCGGCCCAATTATTGGCGCCGCCCATGCGTTTCCAGGCATCTTTGGGCCAGGTGTCGTGGCCAGGCTCTCCCGGCTCGGGCACGGTATGGAATGTCCATTTAAGCTTTCCCGTACGCACATCAAATGCACGTATGTGTCCGGGCGCGGCGTCCCCGTACTCGGACACCCGTGAGCCTATCACCAGTATATCCTTGTAAATCACCCCTGGCGACGTCGCATCCACCGATAACTTATCGTTTTCACGTCCCGGCCGGCCGGTAACGCCCTGGCCCAGGTCAACTTTTCCACCATCGCCGAAGCTTGGCACGAGTTTTCCAGTGGCGGCATCGACGGCACAAAGGTGGTTCCCAGCTGTGTAAAGGATTCTTTTATCCGCACCGTCTTCCCAAAACATCACACCCCTGTTGGCATGAAAACGCGGCGTGCCACCGGCAAAAGGATCGAAGCGCCAGAGCTCTTCGCCGGTGTCGGCTTTTAATGCAAACAGACTCAGCTGCGGCGTGGTACCGTACAGAATGCCGCGCACAATGATCGGCTGGCACTGGATTTCCATCGGGCGGCGAGGAGCCTGGGCGCCGGGTACAAGCTTGGCTGCATCATATTCCCAGGCTACTTTCAGCTGGCTTACATTACTGAGGTTAATCTGCGTCAATGGTGAATAACGATTCCCGGCCTTGTTGCCGCCATAGGCGATCCAGTCGGCATTGCGGTCGTCGGGTTGCAGGCTAACGAATGCGGCCAATGCCGTTAACATTGCCAAAACCGACAATATCCGCAAAAATCGCCCTGTCGGACCGACGTTTTTGTGTTGGTTCGAATGCATGAAATGGAAAATTGGATTGCTACAGATATTTCGGTGCGCTGCACCTTTGCGTGTTTGCGTAGCGCGACGATGAACATTGAATTTACAAATATTGCGGTGCTCTGCACCGGC
>DATMSL010000148.1:0-9479 GCA_035565435.1 Dyadobacter sp.
AAATGCTTCGGTTTCAATGCTGCCTTCTGCTCCACCTGCCAACCGGCTGCTGAGATCGATATTAATCGGTTCCAGATTATTGTCCTGGCGCGAAATACGCGGGTTCTTTTTCATAAAACCCTGGATGATCTGCTGCTGGCGGCGCTGCTCTTCGGTGCGCTGCAATTCGGCGGAAGCCTGCTGTTCGACGGTACTGATCAATATGTCGTCGCTATCGAGCGGCTCTGGTGTTACCTGCGGTTCGAGAATATCGTCTACGTCCACGGTAGCGTCGTAACGCTCATTGTCGCTTTCCACCAACTGCTGCAATGCCACGCGGCTGAGCGCGTAGGCGGCAGCGCGGGGACGGGTTTCTTCCAGCTTTTCGGTACCGGCCAGGCTGGATGCTTTCGCCAGCATCGAGTAGGGGATCTGGCAATATGGAAATGCCTTGATCGTGGCTTCCAGCTGCGGGATCACATCTGCGGTAATCAGGCCCGGGTTTTTCACCAGTTGATCAAATGTTTCCTTATCGATGAGCGCCATATTCCGGGTTGTTGAGAAATTCGGGTTGTTGAAATTGAAAGTTCGGGCTGGGCTTTTCCTACCAGTCCGCAGCCGATTTATTAAAGATCTGCTGCACGAGGTTTTCGCGAATGGTCGGCAGTAATCGCGCTTCGTTCTGGTTAAGTGTTTGATCCTGAGGGAAGTCTGCGTAGTACGTAAACGATTGGTCAAAGTTTTTGGTCTCGTCCTTCGCATTGGTGTAACGTACCTGCACAGTCACGTTCAACCGGTTCAGACCTGCCTGGTCATTCGCCGTCGGCGCGGCCGGGGTTACGTCATAGCCGGTAATGGAGCCTTCAAGTACGAGGTCACCGCCGCCAGGCTGGCTTATGAGGCTGGTATTTCTTTGGAAATATTCTTTCAAATCCTCGGTCAATCGCTGCGGCAAATCACTCGGGCCACCGGCGGTGCCCGTCGTGAAGTTCAACACGCTGAATGTCTTGATGTCGGGAGAAAGGTTAGTTCCTGTAAAAGAATATACGCCGCAGCCTGACAGGAAAACCGGGCAAATCATAAAGACGAGTGCCCATATCTTAACTTTATTCTTCAATGTCGTATTGTTTGATCTTCCTGTATAACGTGCGCTCGGAAATGCCCAATGCATTGGCGGCGTATTTTCGCTTGTTATTGTTTTTGCGAAGGGCCTTGATGATCATTTCCTTCTCCTTGTCTTCCAAGGAAAGCGATTCCTCCTCCGCAGTCACGTGTACCACATCCTCGATCTCGTCCCGCTCGTCGGAATAGCGATCGAGGTCCACGGTGCGCGATGGCGGCGAGAGCAGGCGGGCCGGTTCGATGGTAGGGGTGATCATAGGCTCGGCATTATTCAGCGAACTGAACAGCTCCTGATGGTCTTTCAGGATATCACCGCCGTACTTTTCGTTTTCAAGCACATTTCTGACGAGCTTTTTCAGTTCCGTCATATCACGCCGCATATCGAACAGTACTTTATATAAAAGCTCTCTTTCCGAAAACGAAGTGCCATCGCCATCGCCGGAACGCAACGGCACCAGGGCTTTACGGCTGGACGGCTGTACAGGATTCAGGTAGTGATTGAGTGTTTCAATGCTGATTGGCAGCTCCTTGTCGGTTTCCAGGATGGTAATTTGCTCCGCGATGTTTTTCAACTGACGAATGTTCCCCGGAAACGAGTATTGAAGCAAAAGATCGCGTGCTTCACCATCGAGCCTTACCGGTTTAGTGCGGTACCGCTCGGAGAAATCATTGGTGAACTTCCTGAAAAGCAGCAGAATATCCTCGCCGCGGTCACGCAATGGCGGTACGTAAATGGGGACCGTGTTCAAACGGTAATATAAATCTTCCCGGAATTTCCCGTTGTTCACCGCATCGAGCAGGTTGACATTAGTGGCTGCTACCACGCGGACATTTGTCTTCAATACTTTGGAAGAACCTACACGGATATATTCCCCGTTTTCCAGCACGCGTAGTAACCTTGCCTGGGTGCCGAGCGGCATTTCACCTACTTCATCCAGGAAAATTGTCCCGCTGTTGGTTGTTTCGAAATATCCTTTCCGGGCATCCAATGCGCCGGTAAATGCACCTTTCTCATGCCCGAACAGTTCCGAGTCGATTGTCCCTTCCGGAATTGCGCCGCAGTTGATGGCGATAAACGGCCCGTGCTTACGCGCACTGAGGCTATGGATGATTTTGGAAAATGATTCTTTTCCGCTACCGCTTTCACCGGTGATCAAAACCGTCAGGTCCGTCGCTGCGACCTGCACGGCCACATTGATCGCGTGGTTCAGGCCCGACGAATTGCCGATGATCCCGAAGCGGTTCTTTATAGCTTGTATTTCCGATGAATCCATGAAATATCTGAGGGCTTCCGGCTGACCGAAAGCCTTAGTTAATTGTCAAAACGGGTTTAAAAGAATAAGCACAGCCTATCCCAATACCGGCTCAGGCTGTACCACGTGGCCTAGCAACGTCACGGTAGTGCATTCGGTAATCAGAACGTCCACGTATTGGCCTTTTTTAAAGTTCTCGCGAGGAAATACCACCTTCTTGTTCTGGTCGTTTCTGCCGCTGAGGTCATCATCCGAACGTTTTGAAGGTCCCTCGATTAACACTCTTTGGACGGTTCCTACCAATTGCTGGTTACGCGCAAGCGAAAGCTGCTGCTGCACTTCGATGATTTCCGCGAGCCTTCTTTTCTTTACCTCTTCCGGAATATCATCCTTGAATTTTTTCGCTGCGAGCGTACCCGGCCGTTCTGAGTAAGCGAACATGAAGCCGAAGTCGAATTTGGCATATTCCATCAGCGACAGCGTATCGCGGTGCTCTTCTTCGGTTTCGGTGCAGAAGCCAGCGATCATATCCTGCGAGATACCGCATTCATCACCCAAAATCCGGCGGATCGCGTCTATACGCTCCATGTACCACTCGCGGGTGTAGGTACGGTTCATAATTTCCAACACGCGAGTGTTGCCGCTTTGCGCCGGAAGGTGAATGTATTTGCAGATGTTGTCGTACTTTTTCATAGTATACAACACCTCGTCGGTAATGTCTTTCGGATGCGATGTGCTGAAACGAATGCGGAGCTCGGGGCTTACCTTGGCTACCATTTCGAGCAGGTTTGCAAAGTTGACGACCGTTTCGCCGGCAATTTCACCTTCCGCATTCGCCTCGGGCTTCCATTTGTAGCTGTCGACATTCTGTCCGAGCAGCGTTACCTCCCGGTAACCGTCACGGAAAAGGTCTTCGGCCTCTTTCACGATCGAGTACGGGTCGCGACTGCGCTCGCGTCCGCGTGTGAAAGGCACGACGCAGAAGCTACACATGTTATCGCAACCGCGCATGATCGAAATGAATGCAGTCACGCCATTGGAATTCAGTCGGATAGGGGAAATGTCGGCGTAAGTTTCTTCCCGTGAAAGGAATACGTTGACACCCTTCTGACCGGTTTCTGCTTCGTCTACCAGTCGTGGCAAATCGCGGTAAGCATCGGGGCCTGTCACGATATCGACCATTTTTTCCTCTTCCAGGAATTTGGTTTTGAGGCGTTCGGCCATACAGCCTAATACGCCGATCAGCATGCCGGGCTTATTCTTCTTGATAAAATTGAGCTGTTTCAGGCGGTTCCGCACCTTTTGCTCCGCATTGTCGCGGATGGCGCAGGTGTTCAGGAAAATCAGATCGGCATTGTTCACATCCGAAGTAGTCGCGAAACCTGCGTCACGCATGACCGACGCCACGATTTCACTGTCCGAGAAGTTCATCTGACAGCCGTAGCTTTCAATAAACAGCCTTTTCTTTCCTGAAAGCGGTTCGTTTTCCGAAACCCGCACTGTTTCACAGGCTTCCTTGTCCGCCTCTGTCAATATTTTTAATGAATCTGCAATTCTATGCTCCATGAGAAGGAATTCTTAAACGCTCAAACCACAAAGATAGGAAAATTTGGAAGAAAACTGACAAACTGTCATATGTCGGTAAGTGCCTGAGCGGAATCAGAACGGGTAGCCTACACCGAGGTTGATATTCAATGAATTGGCCTCCGTACGCCTGAAAAGGCGTTTAAATTTCAAATCATCGAGCACGAAGCGTTCCCCGCGGTCCTGCGACGGATCATAGACTTTCACCCCAAAATCGAAGCGGAGAATAAAGAATGAGAGGTCATAGCGGATCCCGAATCCGGTCCCGACGGCGATTTCCCGCAGAAGTTTATCGGCTTTGAACTTCTGATCGTCGCTGGTGGCGTTGCTGCCCAGCCTCCACACGTTTCCTGCGTCGATGAACAATGCGTAGTTGATGTCACCAAAGAATTTCGCGAGAAATCCCCGCCATTCAAGGTTCCCTTCGAGCAGGAACTCGCCCGGAGACTCGATCGACAAGTTATTATAAGTAACAGGTTTGGCAGAACCAGGCCCTAGCCTTCTTGGCAACCAGGCACGTAAGCTGTTAGAGCCGCCCGCAAAGAAGTATTTTTCGTACGGGGGAACTTTATAGTCGCCATAGCTATAAATCGCGCCTGTATTCACCCGGGCAACAAATGCAGATTTCCTTCCGGCAGGCCAGTAGCGGCGATAGTCGGCATTCCAGCGGACATATTTGTAAAATTGTAGGCTATCCCCAAATGCCTTCTTGATTACCTCCTGTTGCCGGGGCAGAAAATTCAATGTCGTACCACCGGATTCAAGCGCGAACCGGAAGTACTGTGCTTTCTTCTGTGGACCTATTAGTGAATTGGTGTTATAAACAAAATTCGCGTTGATGTCTGAAACGAAGGATGGTTTGAAGCTGTAAATCAAATTGTTGCCCCGCTCTACCAAGTCGGTTAGTAGTGTATCGAATTTGGGGTTTATATTTTTGGTATTCAGTATGTTAAGGTCGATCAGTGAAACGTTGACGAGAGTCGTTCGGGAAGGTTGCCACGAATAGTTAGTGCTGATTTTTACATTGGTACGGGTATATTCCGGGCGGTTGACATAGTTGTAACCTAATGATAGCTGAGTCCGTGGGTTGTTGTTAGCAGTTTGCCTTTTGAATAAATTCTGCGGAGTAAGCAGTCGCGGGAACGTGAGTGAGGCGGTTAAGCCGATCTCTTCGCTCTTGTAAATCTCCCGGGTTCCGACAAAGTTTGGTACCAGCTCAATGCCGCCACGGATATTTGTTTCAAAGTTTTCCATGCCATTGAAAACATTCCGGATCTTGTAGGAGAGGTTGGCAAATGGTCCTGGTGTCCCTTGCAGCTGGATTACATTGAGGCCGACGTCGGTAGAGATCTGGTATTTATCCAGCGGGATCGCTTTGAAATAGCTGTTAATGCCCCTCCCGGTCGAATCGAGCGTGTAGTTGTAATTGACAAACCGGAATTGGTCTGTCAGTGATAGTTGTTGCTGGGTATCACGCTCCCGTTTCTGGCTGTACCAGGTATGCGGGCGCACCTGCATTTTGGTATCGAGCGCTTTCCGCGAAAATTTTTTGTCTGAAAACACATATTTAATCCCCTCAAACATGCTGGTATCCTTCCTGAAAATCGAATCCGGTACGCCGGAAGGAGGGAGTACTTCAAAATTGACCGAACTGACCGAGTAACGCTTGTTGGCGGGCGCAGGCATATCCACTGTCACGCGCACATCCACCGACTTGAAAAGGCTGTCGGTCGGCCGGTTGGTAATGGTGTCGTTGACGATATAACTCACGTTCTGTCGCGAAAAGCCCATATAGCCTTCATTCCTGAGCAGCGTTTCGATGCGTATACGTTCTTCCTCGAACGCATCGCCGTCATAGCGCTTGTGGGGTAGCAATGCAGCATTTTTCGAGTCGGCCCTGATCAGGCTGTCGGCCAGCTGATCACCAATCTGATAATGAATATTGCGGATCATTGTTGCCCGGTTTTCGGTCACGAGGTAATTGACCCGGATCCTTTTAAAAATCGTATCGGGATCAAAAGCCACTTTCGCATCAAAAAAGCCGTTGTTGTACAGGTATTTCTGCATTTTCTCGGTATTCAGCACCACATCGGCCTGGTTGTAATACACTGGAGCTTCACCCAGTACCCTCATCCAGAAGTTGCCCTGTGTAGCCCGTATTTGCGCTTTTTCGAGCTTTTTCGCATATCTGGTGTTGATTCTTTCAAGCTTTCGGGGGGAATCTGCGTGTTCCTGGGATTCTTTCTGGTAATTTTGCGTTACCTCGATCACCCTGCGCTGCTTTTCCTCGCGGTTGTAAAATAACTCGCCAAACCGGTAAAGGCCAACGTAAGGAAATATGGGAAAGCCGAGCAACCGTCGGTTAGGTTTTTGCGGGATCAATGCATCCAATTCCGAATCGCCGATCACACGATTACCCTTAATGGCGGAGTTACCGAGCAAGTAACCTTTGGAAGTGGGCTTGGGTGCGCAGGAAAACAGTCCCGTTAGAATCAGGAAAATCAACCAGCCGTATATTGTCCTACAATTAATATTCAATGTTGTCAAAAAATCGTATCAAGTATATTAACTCGCTTAAAATCAAAAAGTACCGGCAGCTTCACGAGGCTTTTGTGATAGAAGGTGCCAAAAGTGTACTGGAATTGCTGGATTCCGACTTTAAGATCGAGTTTGTACTGGTAACACAGGAATTTCAGCAAAAATACTCAAGTATTTTAACCCGCCATAACGTTACCCTCGAAACGGTTACTGCGCAAGAGCTGGAAGGGCTGGGATCGTTCCAAACCAACGATTCGTGTCTCGCTGTGGCTAAAACGAAGGAAAATGCATTCCTGTCTCCCGCGCAGGGGGAATATATGCTCATGCTCGACGACGTGCGCGATCCGGGAAATCTGGGCACCATTATCCGCGTCGCCGACTGGTATGGTATTGCAAAAATCGTTTGCTCACGCGACACGACCGATGTTTACAATCCCAAAGTGATTGCCGCAGCCAAAGGATCGTTTACACGCGTAAAGCTCCATTACGCCGACCTGATCCAATATTTTGAAAAGGTAAAAGACGTAAATCAGCAGGTGATCGGCGCATTTCTGGGCGGGAATTCGCTGTACGATTTTGAATATCCTGCTAACGGGGGAATTATCATCATGGGTAATGAATCCAACGGCATTAGCGAACAGGTCGAGCGATTCGTTACTAATAAAATCATGATACCGCGCTTCGGAGAGGCCGAGTCATTGAATGTCGGTATCGCAACTGCCGTGATGCTGGACAATATGAGGAGACAAGTACCGCTATAAGACGTTACTCGTGCGCGGCATGATGCGAAAGCTCCTCCGCATACTCCTTGCCCAGGTAATTGTCGATAAAGTAATGCGCTATGTATAAAAGCGGCGTCAAGAGGATTGCCACCATGCCTTTGTAGAGGTAGTTGATGGTGCCTACGGAAAAGACCAGTTTCAAATCCCAGTTCCCAAAAACATAAAACGCGATTCCGATCACCACGAAGCTGTCAATCAGCTGTGAAAACATGGTCGATCCGGTGGCACGGAGCCATATGAAGCGGCTGCCGGTTTTCCGGCGAAGCCAGGAGAATACGAGGATATCGAGCAATTGCCCCAATAAAAAGGCTGTGATCGAACCGATCATGATGCCCAGGCCCTGGTTAAAAATTTTAGAGAACGCGTCGTTGATGTTGAATGTGTTACCGTGAGTGTCGGTATTATTGAGGTCGAGCCAGAACTGCGCGGGCGGAACCTTGGTCGCCACGTAAATGATGAGGAATGTGTAGACGATCAGCGCTGAGGTAACATAAGAGATTCTTTTCACCCCCTTTCGACCGAAATACTCGTTGATAATATCAGACGTGATGAATACGATCGGCCAGCTGATTACCCCTGCCGTCATGTTGAAATCCAACTTCTGGCCACCTATCGGTAACTGAGCCGGCGCAATGCCTAAAAGCGTCTCCACTGAAAATATTTTACCGCCGATGATCTCCGCAATGAGTGCGTTGGTGAGGAAGATACCGCAAAGGAGGAGGAACAACCGTTGGCGTTTGGCCTCCTGAATGGTTCTGTCGGGTATGGTCATCGGGCGATATGTACTTTCAGTGGAGGTTCGGGTTAATAATTATTTATGCGATAATGTCTTCAACGGTACGCGTCGACATTACGCGGCGGTTGGTCAGGAAGAATTCCAGCTTGTCCATCGCCTGGTTCAACTCGTCGACGGTCGGCAGGAATACAATGCGGAAATGCGGGTCCAGATGATAGTTGAAACCTGTACCGGCCACTACCAGCACTTTCTGATCGGAAAGCAGCTCGTATACGAACTGGTCGTCTGCCTTGAAACCGAATTTTTTCAGGTCGATTTTTGGAAAGACGTACAATGAACCTTTCGGTTTCACACAGGTAATGCCCGGAATGGACGTCAGCCTGTCGTAAACCAGATTCATTTGCTTGTACAACCGGCCCGTCGGTACCACGTGTTCCTTGATACTCTGGTAACCGCCCAATGCCGTCTGGATCGCGTACTGCGTGGGCACATTTGCGCACAGACGCATGCTTGCAAGTAGGAGCAGGCCTTCCGCGTAAGATTTGGCCTTCTGCTTAGCGCCGCTGAGAATCATCCACCCACCACGGAACCCAGCCGAGCGGTAATTTTTCGACAAACCGCCGTAAGACACACAAAGCGTGTCGTTTACAAATGAGCCCATAGGATGGTGAACCGCTCCGTCGTAAAGGATCTTATCATAAATCTCGTCCGAGAAAACGATCAGACCGTGCTCTTCCGCGATGCGGGCAATACGCGCGAGTACTTCCTTATCATAAACCGCGCCTGTTGGGTTGTTGGGATTGATGATCACAATCCCTTTGGTGCGTGAAGTGATTTTCTTTTCCAGATCGTCCAGATCGGGGTTCCAATCTGCCTCTTCATCACATATATAATGTACGGGTGTACCGCCGCTGAGGGAGATGGCCGCCGTCCATAACGGATAATCCGGAGAAGGCACCAATATCTCGTCGCCCGGGTTGAGCAATGCCTGCATAGAAAGCAGGATCAGTTCGCTGACGCCATTTCCGATGAAAATGTCATTGATTTCAACATCTTGAATACCAATTGTTTGCGTATAGTGCATGATCGCCTTACGCGCCGCGAACAAACCACGTGAATCCGAGTAGCCTTGCGCATTACGGATGTTCATGATAATGTCGTGGACGATCTCGTCGGGCGAATCGAAACCGAACGGTGCGGGGTTACCGATGTTCAGGTTATGGATTTTGTAGCCCTGACTTTCAAGCTCTAACGCTTTTTGGTAGGTAGCTCCGCGGATCTCATATTTCAGATGATTCAGGCGGTCGCTTTTTAGAAATTCCATTTTTTCAAGAGTTGGATAACCCTCAAAGTTAAAGAAAATCAAATGACGCAATGCTACAATGGCATTGTTTTGAAGACTTTGTGTGGATTTTTTGCAAAAAAAAGTTCAGCCACGTGAAGCACGTGGCTGAAAATGTACTATTGGGAAACTTGTAATTTATC
>DATMSL010000149.1:0-8869 GCA_035565435.1 Dyadobacter sp.
AGCAATTGTCAACAACACATTGCCTGCTGCGGCTCCAGTTCTGGATAGCCCTGCACCGCAAAAAGTTAAAAATACGCCTGACACCAATTATAGCGCTGCTCAGAAAGCCGCTATCGTAGGCCTCCAATTGAAAAGTGTAACTACGAAGTAAGTGATTGAACCTCATGGGGTTCGGTTAAGATTGATTGATGGTTTTAAAAAGGGAGAAGCTTTTCTCCCTTTTTTTGTTGCTGAATGCTTAACATCGGATAGGATGTAAAAAGTAAATGTCCGATATTAGTGGGATGTTTGAAATAGACCTCACCGACATGCTCGACATGCAGTCCGTATTTGACAGGCTGTATGAAAAGCGCGACCGGATCAACAACAGTCGTCCCATCCCTGCTTCCGCACTGGCGAAGATCAGGGAAGGACTCGCTTTGGAATGGACCTATAACAGCAATAGTATTGAAGGTAATACGCTTAGTTTGAGGGAAACACAGCTTGTATTGCAGGAGGGTATTACTATTAAAGGGAAGTCGCTTCGGGAGCATTTTGAGGCGCATAACCATGAGAAGGCGATCCAGTACCTGTATGGCCTGGTGAGTCCTGACTATGCCATGCGGAGTATCGATATCCTTTCGCTGCATGGGCTTGTGCTTCGGTCCATCGAGGATGATTTTGCCGGGCGCATACGCGACGCGGGCGTGCGCATCGTGGGTGCGAACTTTACGCCGCCTAACGCGGGGAAAGTGCCGGATCTGCTCGATCAGCTGATCGGATTTACGAATGAGAACCCGATGGGCTTGAATGATATTTTGTTGGCGACCGTTTTCCACCATCGGCTGGTTTGGATACATCCGTTTTTCGACGGAAACGGGCGGACGGTGCGGCTGGCGATGAACCTCTTGCTGATGCGGGCTGGGTTTCCCCCGGCGATCATTCTCAAAAATGACAGGAAGAAATACTATGAGGCTCTGAATCAGGCTAATAAGGGGTCGTGCCAGAAGCTGGGCGTTTTGATGACGCAGGCTTTGGAGCGCAGCCTGAATATCTACCTGAATGCTTTGCCGGGGCATGAGTATGAATATGAGCCGATTGTGCGCATTGTAGAAGAGCCGGAGGTGCCTTATGGGCAGGAATATGTGAGCTTGCTGGCGCGCCAGGGTAAGATCGACGCTTACAAGGAGGGAAATGTTTGGTATACGACGCGAGAGGCGGTAAAGGATTACGTTGAGAATAGAAAGCGGAAACGCTAGCGGCCGGAGGCCTTGAAATAGTGGGGTCGAACCGGGAGGTTCGACCCAGCTTGTCGGGGCGGGAAGCCGGAACGTCGCTCTATTCTACCTGAAAAAGCTTCCGATGGAGATCATCAGCAAGAGCGATTCTTCCTTGGAGGTTCCTGCACTGATGTTAAATGCAAATTGCTCGCGGAACGGCGTGATGTAAAATCCGCCGCCGTAGCCTTGGTGCCAGTAGTTGGCGCTGCCGGGGTCGTTTTTCGCCCAAACTCTTCCCACATCATAAAATGCCCGTATACCCATTTTGAGCGGGACAAATGTATTTCGAGTTTCCGTAAGCTGCCAGCGCAGCTCCGTGTTTAGGAAGCCCTTCGATTCTCCCGTGAAGCGGTTGCGTTTGAAGCCGCGGAGGTCGTTGAGCTGGCCTAGCGAGAATAGTTTGTAAAATGGCAGCTGACCTTTTGCGATGCCGCCACCCAACCGGAGGCCCAGGGTGAGCGGGTTTTTACTATGGTTGGACAAATATTGCTCGATTTCAAGTTCTGATATCGAGGCCAGGTCGTTACGGGATTGCGAAACGTGGCCGGCCTGTTGGGTCAACTGCAAGCGGAAGCCACGTTCGGGCAATGCGGCACGGTCTCGGAAGTCGAGGTTGAGAATACCTTTGGCGAAGATCAAATGCAATTGCTCTGCGCCGAAGATATCCGGGTGGTCGGCGAGGTAGCTGTTGTTTCTTTGAATGCCCTCGGCGAGCTCGTAGCTTCCCGTCACCTCGATTTTGCTCTGCTTCCAAAACTGGCGGAGCAACCCCGCGGATACCGCGAACGAGTTGTACTGAGTGCGGTAGTAGTTGGAAGGCAGATCGTTGTTTTTGGGCGTATCATTACCCACTCCGAAGAAAAAGTTGTAATTGAGCGGCCGGGAGAGCGTCACCTGCGAAATGCCGTCCCATTTGCCCACCAACTGCCGGAACTGGTTGTTGTAGCTGAACTCGTAATTCCCTTTCACACTCACCGATGCGCTGAGCGAATGTTTCGCAGCAAAGTCGGGCTTCCCGAAATGCTGACGCGTGAATGTGACTCCTCCATGAATCGCGAAACCCACGAACGGGTTGTAGGTCAGTAATGCAATGGGCAGGTAGGTGTTGTATTTGAATGCATTGCGGTCGTATTCGTAATAACGCTCATCGACGGGCTTTACCTCACGTGCTTCCGTGCCGAGCTCGTGGTGCGGATTGGAATCTTTTTCATAAATGAGGGTTTGTTTGCCCGCTTTACTTACATCGGACCTGTCCGCAATGTAGTCTTCGCCGCTCCCGCTGATAATGCGCACGAGGATCGATCTGCCGGATTTTCCCTGAATATCGAAAACGTCGTCGCCGCCCAGCCCGTTCAACCTGATTTCACGGGTTTCTGCCGGGTCGAAAACGCGATGGTAGTAGGTTTTAGAAGTATCTGCTTGTCGGCTCTGTTTGAACACATCGTAGACAGTTACCGTTACCTGCCCGTTCTTTTCACGCAATACCTTGAAATATTCTGCTTTATTGGAGCCAATCACGTCCACTTCCCTTGCCAGTAATGCGTAATATTCGGCAGCATACTTTTGCAGGTCGCCGATGCGTACTTTCAGTTTTCGCTCGATTTCGCGTCCGTCTTTTTCATAAATCTCGGAAGGCATATTATGCACTGCGGCGGTAATGTCCTGTTCTTGAATGGTATTCCGGATTTCTCCCGCAGCTTTTATCCAATCCGATTTGGTCAGTTCGCTGCCCAGGAAGCGGTCGAGGTGGCGGGCCTGCCACATGAGGCTGCGGAGGCCATGAATGCGTTCGGCGAAATTTTCGCCGTTAGGCATGCCCCATTCGCGGTCGGCCAGCCAGGGGATGATACCGTCCCAGCGTGAGAATGCGTGGTCGCGGTCGCGGGGGATGGGGCGATAGAGTTCCCCATCAGCGGTTTTGTAACCCGCCCATTTCCAGTTGTCTTCGTGCTTGCTCCAATCGCCGATCCAAAGGTCGAACATACGAGCCCGGGCGAATTCGGCCTTGTCGACACGGTTGTCGTGGTCGTGATAGAGCTTGTTGAATAGCTTGAAGCTCTTTTCAATGTCCTTGGCTCCCCCAAAAACCTTCGATTTAGAGATTTTATCGGTCGGCCGCTCTTCCAGCATGCCGAAAAGGTTGCCGTATTGCTCTTTGAAACCACCCAATTTGTTGTCTTTGGGCAATACAAACAATGCAGGACTGGCATGCAGGATTCCGATCTTGTCGAGCAGCGGCGCTACTGCCATGGCACCGTAGGGCTGCTGGGTGGAGGTCTGGTCTTTGAGTACCTGCGAAACGACCGTCCCGCGCAGCTCATACGCGAGTGCGCGGAAAGGATCTTTGTCAACCGAACGGAAAACGTACTCCTTTCCATTACCCGCCACGAGTTTCAGAGAGGTAGTCTGCCGGCCGCCGCCTTTTCCGGCGATGACCAGCCCGCCGAAGGTCGTGTCCATGTCGAGGTAGTGGACTTTAACAGGCATGGTCCAGGAGTCGCGGTAATGTTTTCCAAACCATTTTTCCTTGAAACGCCTGCTGGCATATTCACTGCCGGCAGCGACGGTGGTCGGTTCCGGGCGCGGCGTGTCCATTTTGTCCGAAGGCTTGATCACCGGGTTACACGGCTGGAAAAGCGTGTTGGTAACGCCTTTGCCGGCACTTTCACAGGCTGATGCGAAAATCTGGCCGGTTTGCTTTTTCGAAACCTGAGCGCCGTTCACCAGCCAGTGCTGATAGCTCACATGGCCATTTGAAGAATAGGTTATTTCAACAAAACCGGCTGATGATGACGTTAATGCGGCCATGTTGCTATGCGCGATGAATGAGCCTCCGGCGATTCCGCCGCTATTAATAAAGAAATTCTTATCCTTCTGCACGACCGACTGGTTGCGCTCGTGTCCCGAGGCGAGGATCACCGAACTGTAATCCTGCAATACGCCATTCACTTTGTAACGGTAGAGGCCCAGGTTGGCATTCGAAATGTCGCGGCTGGTGCCGATGTTCTGCCGGAAGCCTACCAATGCGTTACCTACCAGAGGAGGGGAGAAATACGACGCCGCAGAAAACCGTCCGCCATAATTTCCCAGCGATTCAACCGGAAAATGGGAGACGACAAGCACATTTTTATCGGTCGTTTCGTCAAGAATACCTTCCAGCTCCTCCACAAAATTGTCCGTGTCGGCGATGGTGCAAGCGTCGGAGGAAGGTTTGGGTTTATCATGCGGGTGGTTCCACCATTGGGAGTTGATCACCACTACTTCGAGCATGGGGAAAGAAACCGTCCATGGGCCGGGGCAGCCATGGCCGAGAAATAGCTGGAAACGCGGATGTTTTTCGCGGTCGAGCGCTTTTTCCAATGCTATGATGCGCTGCCAGCCATCTTTGCCGGAATTGAGCCACTCGCGGTCGCCCTGGTTGAGGAGCATATGCAGCCCGGGGGTGCGGTCAAGCAAAGCATTGGCCTTCCTTTTCCATTCAGCTACCTGTTCGATGGTCATCTGCTCGGGAAAGGAGTCGCCATTGAATACCCAGAGCAGTGGCCCCGGTTTGGTGGCGAGGTAATTTTCGATGATGGGAAAAACGTCGGCGGGATTTTCAAAGTCTGCTGTGTTGCCTGTGAGTATCACTTTGAAATCGGCAGCGGATAGATCGCGGGCAGCCAAAAGGATAAACAAGACGGACGCGGCGAGGCATTTCGCACAGATTTTGAGTCCGTTAGGAGTGCATGGTAGAAGTGTAGCCAAGGTATGGGAACGTTGCGTGTGAAAAGATTGACAATTTAACAGTAATCCCCGCGGATTGAAATGGTACGAAGCACGGAAAAGCTGGAAAAATGTATTGCCACGCGGTTTTTTTATACCTTACATTTTAAAACCTCTATTGCAATGCCGTTTTCCAAGCTACCTATGAAGCTTTTGCTCATTGAAGATGAGCCTAACGTGATATCCCTGATCCAGCGCAGCCTTACCGCCAATGGCCACGAGATCACGATCGCCATGGACGGGCAATCGGGGCTGCAAATGGCATTACAGCATCAGTTCGACGTGATTATTCTCGACCTGATGATCCCGATCATCAACGGTATGGAGGTCTGCCGGCGCGCCCGCCAAGCGCAGGTTACCACGCCGATTCTGATGCTGACGGCGCTTGGTACTACCGAAAACATCGTATCTGGCCTTGATGCCGGGGCGGACGATTACATGACCAAGCCTTTCAAACTGGCTGAGCTGGAAGCACGGCTTCGCACGCTTATCCGCCGGGGCAAGGAGCCGGAAAAGGAGAAAAACGACAAAATATTGACACTAGGCGACCTCGTGCTCGACAAGGTAACGAAGACGGTTAAACGAGGAGGGCAGCCGATCGAACTGACAGCCACTGAATTCCGCCTTTTGGAATACCTCCTTTCAAATACCAATCGTGTGCTGAACAGAATGGAAATCCTGGAAAATGTGTGGGATATTAACTTCAACCTGGGGACGAATGTTGTGGATGTGTATATCAATTATCTCCGGAAAAAAATTGATAAAAATTATGATATCAAGCTGATACACACTGTGTTTGGGATGGGGTATGTGATCCGTCAGTCGTATGAAGATACAAAATAAGATCGCCCTGATTTTTACGGCGTTGTCGGCCGGTATTATCGTGGCGTTGAGCGTATTCGTCTATTTTTTTGCTTCTGAAAATATCGCTACGAGCTTTTTCCATCGCCTCGAAGTGCGGTCGGATATTGTGGGACACGCGGCTTTGCAGAATAGCAAATCCCTTACATCCATCTATTACGATATTAAGGAGCGGCACCTTGGTAGTTTGCCGTACGAGAAACACCGCATTTTGCCCGGTCAGCCCGACGAAGCGACCAAAAAACGGCTTGCATTGCCGTCGTCGTTTTATGAACCTGCTCAAAACGATATTCCAGTCAGGTTTTTCAGCCACGACACTTCTTATGTGGTGCTTCGTGTTGCGCGGGACAACCGGCAGGTAATGGTGGTGTCGTCGGCGCTCGACACTTACGGAATGCAGGAAATGAATAACCTGAAAAACCTGTTGCTGATCGGTTTTTTCATTGCGATGATTTTTTTATTCACGTTTGGGAAGCTGTTTTCCAACGAAATCTTCAAGCCGATCCGCCGCATTATCCGCAATGTGAAAGGTATTAATGCCCATAATCTGCATCAACGGCTCGTGGTGGAACCTACCGACGACGATGTGGAAGCGCTTTCGAGGACTTTCAACGATATGCTCGACAGGCTGGAAGTGACTTTTGAAATGCAGAATAACTTCGTTAGCAACGCCTCGCACGAGTTCCGTACGCCGTTGACGGTCGTGAGCGGGGAAGCCGAGCTGGGCATGTCGATGCCCGGCCTGCCCGATGCGGCAAAGGAATCGTTTTTGAATATTTATAAAGAAGTCGAAAAGCTCGAACACCTCACCAACAGCATGCTCAGCCTCGCCCAAACCGGTTTTGACGGAAAGAAAGAGCAATGGGAAGAGGTTCGGATCGACGAACTGATCCTTTCTGTGAAAGAAGCTGCTGACCGCATTATCCCGGAAAACCAGGTGGCGATTGACTTTGATAACCTTCCCGACGATGAATGCAAGCTCACAGTGAATGGAAACCTGGCATTGCTGAAAGCTGCTTTCTCCAATATTGTGCTCAACAGCTGCAAGTATTCGGATAACAAACCGGTGACAGTCAAGATCAGCGCCGACACTAAATATGTGATCGTGGAGATCACCGACCAGGGCATTGGTATTCCCGACCGCGAGATAGGGCAAATATTCGTACCGTTTTTCAGGGCTTCCAATACGGCCCCGTATAAGGGTTACGGGATTGGTTTGCCGCTGACCCACAACATCATACGCATGCACCAGGGCAAGGCCGATGTGCAGAGTCGCGTGGGAGAAGGGACGCGTTTTACTACATACCTGCCCTTCAAGTATTTTTGAGTACTCTTATCTCATTTTAATATTCTTACTTCATTCTAATAAGTCTCTCACTACATTATAATGCAGCTCTTAAACAGGGCTAATGTCTTGGCTGTAACATTGCATTGTTGATTGATTATCAACGCATTGTTAACTTAAAAAGACGGCATTTATATGAGAACAGTGGTGATACCGACGGACTTTACAAATGAAGGCATTCAGATTGCCGAGGCCATTGTGAGAGATATCCGCGACGAGGTGCGCGTGGTTTTTACACACCTTTTCCACGTGGCCGACGACATCCAGGACCTGCTCTTTTCTACCTACCGTGAGAAAGAATATGAACTCGTTCCGGAGGAGTTTTGGCAGGAATGCAGAATGCTCAAAGATACCTATCCGGAATTGACCAGCATCAAGATCGATTTCTTCTACGGCAACAAGCTGGCGCTGCTGAAAAATTTTCTCGAATACTACGAAACCGATTACATCGCTTATTCCGGGCAATATGGCATTCCTAAGCTGACCCGGAGCAGTCTGGACGCACTGCCCATCCTGAAAAAGACGGGTTACACGATGATCGACGCCGATATGGTGCGCGTTTCGTCGCTGGCCGACAGCTACCGGTAAGGTACTCTTGTTTTGACTATTGAGATTGTGAAAAAGGTAAATATCAGCGAATTATGCTTCTCAAAAAGAATATTCCCATAGGCTATATTTTTGGTAAAATTAAATATGAAATCCTGTTTGTGACGATCTACGGTATTGCGATCGAGGTCATTTATCAGAATTTCCATATTACCAATATTTCGATCCCGATGACGGTACACAGCGTACTCGGGACGATTATCTCGCTCCTGCTGGCGTTCCGCTCCAACCAGGCTTACGACCGCTGGTGGGAAGCCCGGATCGTGTGGGGGGCTATCGTAAACGACTCCCGTACGTTTGCGCGCCAGATCCTGTCATTAATGGAGGACCCGTTAGACCCGGACCGGATCGACGGTTTCAAAAAGCGGATGATCAAGCGTCAGATCGCCTGGTGTTATGCATTGGGCAAAGGGCTTCGCCGCGACGATCCGATGCCGATGATCAGCAAGTTTGTGTCGGAGGAGGAACTGGAATACCTCAAAGACTTCGATAACAAGCACGTGGGGCTCGTCCAGCTACATGCGCGTGATTTGAATAATGCATTGAAACAAGGCTGGTTGAACCCGTACCAGCAAGTAGAGCTCGATCAGACGCTGACGCGCTTGTGTGACCATATGGGTAAGTCGGAGCGGATCAAGAACACCGTGTTTCCCTCGACTTACAGCCTTTACATTCATTTGGCGTTACATTTCTTCATCCTTCTGTTGCCGTTCGGGCTCGTGCAGCTCTTCGGCTTCCTGATGGTGCCGGTACTGGTGGTGATTACCGCATGTTTCTTCCTGATCGAAAAAATGGCTATCCATTTGCAGGATCCGTTCGAGAACAAGCCGACCGATACGCCTGTGCTGTCGATCTCGCGGAATATCGAGCGTGATTTAAAGCAGATGATGCGGGACAAGCACGTGCCGCAGGCATTCCAGCCCGAGAAGTTCTATATTTTGTAAAAATGGTGCGAAGCTCCGGCTTCGCACCCACTATTCGCAGGCCTCTGGCCGGTCAGTACTGAAAAGCGATCATCGCACGGTATCGACCG
>DATMSL010000150.1:0-5384 GCA_035565435.1 Dyadobacter sp.
CGATAATCTGTATTTTTGTTCTCATCTATTTAATTGTAAAAGCAGATAATTCCATGTCCGATAATAAGCCCGTTCGTATTAAGACCATTTCCGATTTTCACAAACTGCGCGGTTTGCCCGGGCCTAAGCATCCGCTGATCAGTGTGATCAATTTTGATGATATGGCCGAGCATGCAAAGGCCGGAAAACAGAGCCTGCTGTTTGATTTTTATATGATTTCGGTAAAACGTGACATGGACCACAAGTATAGGTATGGACAGAATGACTATGATTTTGATCAAGGCGTGATGTTCTGCATGGGCCCGCATCAGGTTTTAAGTGTAATACGTCAAGAACAGGGAAAGAATCCTTCCGGATGGATGCTGATGATCCATCCGGACTTTCTTTGGAATACGGCGCTTTCCGCTTCGATCAAAAGATATGAGTTTTTTGATTATTCGGTTAATGAAGCGCTGTTCCTATCAGAAGAAGAGGAACAAAAAATGCAGCAGGTCATCGAAAACATCCAGCAGGAATATCAGAGCAATATAGACCAGTTCAGCCAAAACATTATCATTTCCCAATTGGAGACCCTGTTTAATTATTCTGAGCGTTTTTACCAGCGCCAGTTTATAACACGTAAGAAAGGCAGTCATCAGTTTTTGGAGAAGCTCGAAAATTTCCTTTCGGATTATTTTGAAGGAAAAAACATTATCGAGCATGGCCTGCCTACGGTACAACTGCTTTCCGAAACGCTGAATATGTCTCCACAATACATGCGGGGACTGCTCAAATCGCTTACAGGCCAAACAACGCAGGAATTCCACAGGCTGCCGGGAGATATGCCCCATATCGACAACAGCCTGAAGCACGGGGAAATCATTACCTCGATCGACCTGCCCGCAAAAGGGTTTACAGAAAACTATTCCTTGCTCAGGGACATAAAGTTCGAAGAGGCAGCCTTTGCCAACGGATCGTTTATCTCCAATCACAAGATGGAAGCCGGGATCAGCATCAGGGAAATCTTTGAAGGCATCGGCGAAAAGCAGATCAAGACGGCCAGCACTTCGATGCCCAATCCCTTGAAATTCGGCAGGAAGGCAAGGGCGGTGCACAGTGCCGTTTTTGTGGAAGTGCAGATGGGGACGAGCAGCTGGGCGTGATTGAGGTCACAAGGACCCTCAAAGCGGTTGCGGCAGGAACGATCGTCAATCCGAAGACAGCGGAAAGCCAGATCTTGGACGGCATGGTATGGGGAATCAGCAAGGCGCTGCATGAAGAAACGATCCTGGACCAAAAGCTGGGCAAATATATGAACACCAATCTGGCGTAATACCATATCCCGGTGCATGCCGACATCCACGACCTGAATGTGGTCTTTGTGGAGAAGCAGGATGATTTCATCGGCAATCTGGTGATAAAAGGGGTAGGAGAGATCGATGTGGTGGGAATGCCCCCGGCGATCGCAACGCTGTTTTCAATGCGACGGGAAAACGCCTCAATGACCTTCCGATCGGTTTTGGCAGGCTTTTATAAGCCCGCCGGGCATGTTTTAAAAAAAAGGGAAGCCTCTGACCAAGGATTCCCGTTATCTGTTATGTCTTGAGGAATTTTTCCACCACAGCGTTCAGGTCTTTTCGAAGCAGCTCTATGGAATACTGCTTGGTCAGAAACTGCGATGCCTTGTTTTCGGCTGCAAATTTTTTGTCCATATCACTTGATGAAGTGCTGTAGATGATTACCGGAATATCCTGCAGTGACGTTTCTTTTTTGATCTGCTGCAGGAATGCGCGTCCATCCATAATGGGCATGTTCAGGTCCAGAAAAATTACATCGGGTTTTGCAAAATCTCCGGATTTTAACTTCGCGAAGGCGTCTGATCCGTTTTCGGCCTGCTGAAATGCAATCGACGGATGCTCCTGGCCGAGAATCTCCTGAAAAATCTCACGGTCGTCGGGATCATCATCAATTAAAAAAATGGTTTTCATACTGTAGCTTAAGGGATGTCAAATATACTATTTTTCCCCGCCGTTTTCTTACAATACGCCGTTTTTTTTATGCTGTATCGGCATAATGACAGTGAATGCCGTTCCGACCCCTTCCCGGGAGGCTGCAGTGATTTCCCCATTATGGTTCTGCATGATCTTGCGGCACATGGCAAGTCCTATGCCGGTGCCGGAGAACTGGTCATTTCCATGCAGGCGCTGGAAGATGTTGAATATCTGCTCGGCATGCTGCTGGGAGAAGCCGATCCCATTATCGCGCACTTCTATTTTTATGTACTTCAGTTCCAGGTTCAGGGCATGGAGCCTTTTTTCGGATTCGGGCATCGGCAGCGCTGTAATGCTGATCCGCGGAATGGTGTCAGGTTTGGTGTATTTCAGGGCATTGGAGAGAAGATTTCCGAAAAGCTGCGACATCTGAAGCGGGATGGCTTCTACAATAGGAAGCTGCCCGATCTGCATCACGGCATTTTTCTGCTCGATGATCAGGTCAAAATCTATTAGAATATCGGCGACCACATCATTGAGGTCCACCGGTTCGAAGTGCTGTGCTATATTGGCCAGTTTGGAGAACTGCAGCACATCCTTGATCAGGTTTTCCATCCTTCGGGATGAAGACAGGATCTTGTCAATGTAAAACTGCACTTTTTCAGGATTTTTGTCCAGATTGCTTTTCAACATATCGGTAAATACGCTGATTTTTCGGATAGGCTCCTGCAGGTCATGGGAGGCTATGTAGGCAAACTGGGATAGTTCCCTGTTATTGGCTTCCAGCTCTGCATTTTTGGAGGAAAGCTCGGCGGTCTGTTCTTTCACCTTGAAGGCCAGTTCCTGCTGGAGTTCCCTTTCTTTGGTCACATCCTGCGCCGTGCCGCTGAGCGAGGATACAAGTCGGTCCTTGCCGAACTGCACCTGTGCGTTGGCGTGGATGGTGCGGTGCTGTCCAGTTGTTTTATTGGCAATCTCAAATTCGTAGTCATAAAAATGCTCAGCAGAGCCGCTGAGTGCCTCCTGAAGAGCTTGGGCGACCTTCTGCTTGTAGGGCTCGCTGATGCGATCCAGAAACTCTTCACGGTCCGCCGTATGGTTTTCCAGTCCGAGCCACTCCTTAAAACGCTCGGAGCAGGTTATGGTGTTATTCTGGGCGTCGAGGGTCCAGGTCGAAAGCTCTGCCAGTTCTATGGCGCCGCTGAGCGCCATTCGGGCCTCTTCGAGTTTTTTGGTGGCAATCACCTGATCGGTCACGTCGACGGCGATATCCATGATGCCGTAGATTTCCCCTTTGGAATCGCGGATAGGGGTATAGGTAAACTCAAAATAATAGGTGCTGACCCTGCCGTTGACCTTCAGGTCTGCCGGCATGGCGTGCCCGTAATAGGTTTCCCCTGTAAGGTAGACCTGCTGCAGAATGTCCATAAAGGGCTGTCCCTTGAGTTCGGGAACGGCTTCTTCCATGGGAAGCCCGACGGCAGATCGGTCCTTGCCCCAATAGCCGATCATGATATCATTGGCGATCTCGATTTTCATGTCCGCTCCGGTGAACAGGCAGATCCCGACAGGGGACTGCTCGATCATGGAAGTGACTTTGTGCTGGCTCTCGATTACCGCCTGCCTTGTGGAGATGATTTCGTCCATATCCATGCAGAAGCCGGCGTAGCCTGCGTAATGTCCGTCGACATCGTAGAAAGGATCGCCTGCGGCACGGCACCAGACGAGTTCGCCCGTGTTTTTTCTTGCCCTGAAAAGCACATCAAAATGCGTTTTTTCGGCAAGGGCCTTTATATATGTTTCTTTTGTCCTGCTGTAGTCCTCTTCTGCGATGACCCAGGTCCATCTGCCTGCCAGCAGCTCTTCATAGGGAAGTCCCGTAAAGTCGATCAGGGTCTTATTGAAATAGGTCATCATCCCTTCTGCATTGGAAAGCCATAGTCCGGTAGGGGAACTGTCGGTGACGTTCTTGAAATGGCGGTCAGCTTCGCGCTTGGTCTTCTCAAGCCTTGATTCGGCCTGCTGGAGTGCCAGACGGCTGTTTTCCTTCTCGGTGATATCGGCAACGGTACCGGAAAAAGCCGCCGTCTTGCCTTCGGAGTTTATGATGCGTGCTGCCGATACGGCAATTCGGTGTACGCTCCCGTCGTCCCAGACCACCCTTGGGGCGTAATAAAAAGTGCCGTTTTCCATACCGCTTTCAATGGCACTGCCCCTAAGGTGCAGGTCGTCGGGGTGCACGTATTTCAGAAATTCCTTCCTGCTGAGCCCGGGCTTGAAGCTGCCGCAGAGTATCCTGCTGAACTCAGGGGAATACTCAAGGGTATTGGCCCCGTAATCCACGCTGAACAGGCCGAGGCCCATACTCTGTATGGTAAGGTCGGTCAGCTGTCTTGATTTATGCAGTTCCTCGGCGGCTTTCTTGTGCTGGGTCACATCCTGCACGGTGCCGTTAAAGCGGTAGGCTTCCTTATTGCTGTCAAACCATGCTTTTCCAAGGGCGTGCACTATTCGAGGCTGCCTGGTCTTTGGATGTATGATGGTATATTCGATGTCATATCTGCCGCCTGAATCATACTGCAGTGCGGTATTGATGGAGTCGGTGACGCGCTGGCGGTCTTTCTCGGCGATAGCCTGAAGTGCGCTGCCCAGTTTTATCTCCTCATTTTTTTTAAGCCCGAACCATTCCTTAAGCCTTGCATTGGCGGAGAAACGCTGTGTTTTGGGGTCAAGGTCATAAGTCCCGAATTCAGCCGCATTGATGGCAAATTCGAGTTCATCCCTGTTCTGTTTGAGCTGGATGCCGCTGTTTACCTTGTCGGTGGTTTCGTTGCAGACCACCAAAACCCCTTTGATCTGCCGGTCATCGTCCCTGATGGGGCTGTAGCTGAAAGTCCAGTATACGTCTTCCATTCTTCCGTTTCTGAGAATCGGAAGCAGCAGGTCGTCGTACCATACGCTTTCCCCGGTGGTGAGCACCCTGTTTATAAGGGGAAAGATAAAGTCCCAGATTTCAGGCCAGCAGTCTGCGCCTTTCTGGCCCATGGCTTTGGGATGCTTTCCCTGGCTGCCGAAACTCGGACGGTAGGCGTCGTTATAGAACTGGATAAGGTCTTCGCCCCACCAGAGGAACATCGGGAATTTTGAAGATACGATGGTGGCGATGGTATTTTTGAGGTTCTCCGGCCAGTTTTCCGCAGCGCCCAATGAATGGCTTTTCCAGTCAATATTTCTGATAAGCTCGGCGGATTCTCCTCCGTTCTGAAGGAAATAATAGGCTGAATTGGCAAGGTCTTGGCTCAAGTCTTTAATTTTAGGCAGGGAGTGCGCAGGGCAGCAGCCTGAGGTTTTCTGTAAAAGTAAGCAAATTATTTTTCCGATGTGTTTTCATGGAAAAGCAGGTCTTCCGCCTGT
>DATMSL010000151.1:0-6881 GCA_035565435.1 Dyadobacter sp.
GGAACAATTCGGGCGGTACTGTGAGGGCCTACCTTCCGCATTCAGGCGTGCAGACCGCCGTGCCGACTGTCAGGTACGCCAATGATGTGAAGCCAGCAGAATTGCCGGGGCGGGGCGTTATTCCCGAGTATAGCATTGTTCCGTCGATTTCAGATATTCTTACTGAAAAAGATCCCCAACTTCAAAAAGCGCTTGAATTGACTGCCGGCAAATGAAAACCGGAGCGGCGGGCAATCAACATTTCGCTGATAAGTCGGGCGATTTCCGGCTGTGATGTATCTAATTTTTTTTCCATAACAAAAACAAAATTTCACCGTTACATTTTAAATTAAAACCTCGCTGCCTGTGTTCGTTAAATCTACGGTATTTCCTTTCCGCCAATCGCAATTCGCCCGTTATATTTCGGGAATCATCATGCTTTTTCTCGTCGCTTGCGAAAAGCCGGACGAGCACGTTGCCGTTCCCAACTATTTCCCGGCAACCGCTGGCTCTTACCGCATTTATGCAGTCGATGAAGCGATTTATTCGACGGGCAACAAAGAACCGAAGGTTGCCAGTTGGTTTGAAAAAGAGGAAATAACCTATTCCAAAAAGGATTCAAACGGCGTTTCAGAGTGCCTTATCTCCTATTCAACGCGCACTAAACCCACCGATTACTGGCAAAAGACCAAAGAATATAAAGCCTTTGTCTCCATTGATAAAGTAATGCAGAATAAGGATAATGAATTAATTACTTCGCTTGTATTCCCTTACAGTCCGGCTGCTAAATGGGATCCTTTCCAGCATTTCTCTATGAATGACGAGGATCCCCGGTATGGCCATTTGTCTTATTATGAAAGTCTGGATCAGCCGGTGCAAATCGATTCCCTTTATTTTCCAACTACTTTAAGAGTCACCGAACGTATTGATACCACCGGGCCCGTGCTTTATCGTTTGGGATACAAGTATTATGCGGCCGAAGTCGGGTTGGTAATGGATGTGCAAACCGACTACGATTACCTTCAAGACAACGGTGACCTTGTCGGCTACCGGATCATCGACAAGGGCGTCCGGAGGATCCGGAAGATTATCGGCTATGGCGTGCGGAAGTAGAAGCGATGGATTCTTCGATCTGCTTTCTGAGCGTATCCGGATTGTTTGCCGCCTGAACGGTATGAAAGCGGCCGGCGGGGTTAATGATATAGGTAGTCGGATAGGCATTCACATGATACGATTGAATGATCGGGTGCTCACGCAGCTTATTTTCTGTAAAAACGTGATACCCTTTCACGCCGAACTTCCGGATTGCCCTCTTCCAGGTCATTTCATTGTCCACCGACACGGTTAAGAATATAACCCGGTCGTCTTTTTCGAAGTGTTTCTTGACGGGCTCGATGGATTTAAAAAGTGCATGGCACGGCCCGCAGCTGGCAAACCAGAAATCGAGGTATACAGTCTTGCCACGGAACGAAGCAAGGTCCACCTTTTCCCCGGACAGATTTTGCACCGTAAACTCTGGTGCCTTGTCCCCCGCCCTGAGCAAAGTCCTCACTGCCAGTAAATCCAGAATATGCTGTTTCATTGGACCGTCGGTAAGCAGCCCGGCGGCGCTTAACACAACGGGTTCGTTCACTTCGCCCGGAGCCGTCGTGATATCTGATTTGAGGGTCATGAATAGGACAGGCGTACGCAGCTTTTGGGGAAGCATTTCGATCAATAGCCGGTACTTCCGCTCTTCAAAATTGTCGATAACCGGCCGAACGTTCTCTTCAAGATGGATGGACGCGAGGCTTTTGACGGCGTCGACATAGAACCTGGAATCGTAAAGTGCTTCGTCGTAATGCAGCAACTTTTTCATTTGTACTATGGACGTGTCGCTCAGTTTTTCCCGGTGGTTGGCCATGATGTTACTGTAAGAATCCCCAAAAACAGCTACGAGGGCACTTTGCTTGGCGTGTTGCCCGGTAGCTGCCAAAGCCCCTAGTAATCTCTGATAGCTTTCCGCACTCATCGAGTTTGCTGCGAGATCTATTCGGTGATGGACATCGTTCTCCAGACTGTCTATTGCCGCAAACATATCGTCCACAGGATACCTGCGCCCCTTTGCGGCGGCGGCAATAGTGCGTGAGACACGCTTGAAATCCATCATCGAATGCACGATTTCGAACTTCTCCCTCCCTTTTCCCGTGTAAGCAATGCTGTTCGTAAAATCCAGCCGGTCGTAGGTAATAATAATGCTGTCGCCTGGCTCGACAAACCCGCCAAAATAGTTGGCACCATCGCTGAAACTGAGAAATGTAGATTCTGCTGCATCAAATTGATAACTGAAATGCCCTTCTTTCATGGGTATGACTACCCCGGTGGGGTTGCTCGTCAGCTGGTTTGAAACCACGGTGCACTGAAGATTTTCCTCACCTGCATTGCGGACGTGCCCTCGTACGTGTACCACGCCCGAGAGTGCCTGGTGCACGGAAAAAAGTAGTGTAAAACACCACATAAAGAATATTTTCATAGCTAATAAATGATTGATAAGCATACTTACTCCTTCACTCCCACCGGGCACGGCTCTTCCGTCAGGATAAATATCTCCTCAACCGGCTTGCCGAAAACCCGCGCCAATTTGATGGCCAGCACCGCGGAGGGGATAAATTTGCCGGTTTCGATCGCATTGATCGCCTGACGCGATACGTCTACGCGCCCGGCCAGTTCCGCCTGCGTCATACGCCGAACGGCACGCTCTACACGCAACGTATTTTCCAGTTTCATATCCCGGGCACTCAATCCTGATCTGCATTGAAATAGATACTCGTGTAGTAGCGAAGCGCGTAGGTCACCAGAAAAGTGCCGCAAGCTAAGCCGAGAATACCCTGGAATGTATTTTCCATTTGATAACCGGGCGTAAAATAGACATACGCAAAGGCGATCAGTCCGGCCAGAAACTGCGCGAATACCGCAAATTGAATGGATTCCAGGCGGATCTTGTAAAAGTATTCGTCCTGCTCCTTCGTCAGAAATACCAGGGCGCCCCCAATGGTTAGCATGCACGCCGATACGATTCCGAACACCGCATTGACGTCCCGGAAATTGGCAGGATAAGGATAAGAACCATCAGGCTGCGCGTACTCCGGCAAAATAATCCGGTAAACGTTGATCAGTCCTTCGCAGGACGCAGCCCACAAACATAAAAACCCGGTAATGGCCAGGAAAACCCCGGCTGCCCGATACCGCGCTGAAAGTGATAGTGCCATATTATAAAGTTTAGTGGACTGCAATGTAATATACAGTTTACTAAAAGTAAAGTATACTTTACAAAAATATACACAACAATGCCGAAAATTGCCCCGGCGAGGGAAATACAGTATCTTACACCGTTTCCTTTCTTCAATAAACAGCAGCTATGAAAGCGTTCTTCATCCGTTTCTTCACCTTCAACAACTGGGCAAACAAGGTTATTGCCGACTTCATTTCCGCCCACGACATACAGAATGAGCAGGTATTGCGAATTGCCTCTCATCTCGCACATGCACAACGAAACTGGTATTTCAGGGTAATAGGGCAGCAGAACGATGTCGCACTTTGGACACCGCTGCAACCTCCGGCCATCGCCGCACAGCTCGCGGAGAATGGTACACTCTGGCTCTCGCACCTGAGCGGATCGCAGGACGACGACTTTCATACCAAACTGGCCTACAAAAACATGGCCGGGGACCCATATCTCGATAACCTCGCGGATGTGCTCACGCATATCGTGAATCACTCGACATATCACCGGGGACAGATCATCAATCTGATACGCGAGCTGGGTATGACGCCGCCCGGAACAGATTTTATCCTTTTTGCAAGGCAAATCCCCTGACAACCACTTATAAGGATTGAATATAGGCCTTAATCAATGCTACCCCGACCGAATCGGGCACGGTTGTGCCTAACTGCGGCATTCGGATGTTGGGGTTTGTCGCCTGTATCCGGTGCAGGATGTGGTCTTTCCGGGTTCCTATTCGCGTGGAAGCAAAAGGAACCTCGTAGCCCAAAAACAACCGGGTACTTTCTGCAAAGCCAACGGACGAGTGGCAATGCGCGCAGTTGACGTCCAGGTATGCACGTGCCCGCTGTTCCAGGGCAATGGAAGGATCCTGCCAGTCGGGCAGCGGCACCAGCAGATCGTTGGGTTGGAGAGTCAGCAAACCGGCCTGCTGGAAATGCAGCAATTGATTTTCCTGATTGGGATGGTCCGCCAGAGCTATATTGAGGTTTCTCGCTTTCGGGCCGATAGGCGTTATGGAACGCCCCGAACGATGGCAGGACGAACATTCTTCATTGGATGGAATGTGGTAACGCAGCGTTTTACGAAGCCCTCGTTCATTCATCCAGCTCACGGTTTCGTCCACTCCGCCTTCCAGCAGGAATGCGTCGGTTTGGGCAGCATTCCATTTGTATGTGCCCACATTCCATTGCCCTTTGACCTTCACCAGAAGCCGGGTTTCAATCAGTTGCTTGCCGGCAGCAGGCTTTCGTTTGTCAGGGTAATAAAAGAATGTCTTGACCAGGATCGAACTATCGGGAAAAACGGCATTGCCGGATGAATCAAAGGAGAATCGCATCCCTTCCGGTAAATGGAGCAAGCGCTGCTTTTCGGCATAATCGGTAAAAAGTTGGGTAGCCAGGTGATACCTGTGAAAACTCGCGGCGGGCCGTTCGATCGACCCGTCCGGAAATATCCCGTAATCAGACAGTTTGGGCGCCAGCGTGGCGGTATTGGAAATAGGCGCCATATTACCGACATCACACGAACTGATTCCGCCCGCCACACCGCATAGCAGGAAAATCGCGCTGTTGATCAAATAGATTCTCATGGCTTTTCAGCGTTGGAGCGGAATTAAATCAGCTTGTTATGCCAGTCGACCCGGTAGCCGTATACCCAGTCCATTTTCCGTGCTTCCAGCTTCACGAAAAATGGAAGCAGCAAATCCCTGAAAAATTGTTGAAATCGGTTAGGTACAGTCTTGCTATCCCCCACTTTCCGCGCCTGTTGGATGATCGCCTGTACGCGCGCCTGGCGCAGCGATTGAAAACGGGCAAATGCAGTCTGTAAATCGGCAAAGTCACGGATGCACTGGGCCAGCACCAGCGTGTCTTCCAGCGCCAGCGATGCGCCCTGCCCAATGTGGGGGGCGGTAGCATGCGCCGCATCGCCGATCAGGCACACGCTCCCCTGATGCCACTGGTCCAGAAACGGTATATCGTAGATCGGGTAAATTTCAATGGAATGGGCCCGCTCGATAATCGATACGATCGGTTCGGGATCGTTCTTGTGCAGCGCCACCAACCGCTTCTTCAAAACTGCCAGTTCCGACTGATCCAGCTCGTGGCGCTGGGGTGCCGTTTTCTGAGCGATGTTGTTGAACCACCAGATTTCACCGCGCGTGGAAACCGAATATGCGAAGAAACCGCGCTCCCCGAACGTCATGCGAATGGCATCGGCCGGAAGCGCAAAATCATCGAGCCGGGTGAATCCGCCGGTCGATAGCAGGCCAGTATATTCGGGCTCGGGGGCATTGGGAAAAACCGCGCGGCGTACGGCAGAATGAATGCCGTCGCAGCCGATCAGCAAATCGCCTTCCGCAGTGGAACCGTCTGCAAAAGAGACCGTCACTCCTCCCTCATGCTGCTCGATGGACACGAGCCGCCTACCGAATTCGATCGGTACACCCGCCCGTAGAGCCGCCCTTCGCAAGGCGCCATTGACCAGGCCGCGTTTCACCTGGACCGTCTCGCTGCCGTAGCGCGACCGTTGTTCGGCATTATCGATGACCCCGATGGCTTTATTGCGCGCATTGAAAAACCGGATCTTGCCGGGCGTATAATCGGTCAATATCTCGTCGAGTACGATGTATTCCTTCAAAATATTCAGCCCGTTTGGAGAAATCCCCAGGAAGGCGCCCTCGGTATCGTCCGGCACTTCCCGCGCTTCGTAAATGACTGCTTGTACGCCCACCTTTTGCAGCGCCAGTGCCATAGCGGGACCGGCGATCCCGCAACCAATGATTATTGCTTTCATGATATGAATATGTTTAGCTACCGCAGACGGTTATACGTGCGGAACAGCATGACCGGTTGTTTTCGCCGTCCGGTTAAGCGGAATGAGTATAAAAGACAGAACCACAAATGCCGCCACACGGACCAGGTTCATCTCCCGCCACCGCGCAGCCTTTTGCACAAGCATCTGATCGACGGTATCTGTGACGGGTATTTCCTGAAAGGAAATGATTACCGGAGCGAAATACAGCAGCGTCCATGCCCGCACGGCTATGTGCGCCGCGAAGACCCCCAGTAATATCCTCCGCCGGGCAGGTATTTTCCAATTCAGAATAAGGGCCGCCAGAAACGTTAGTTCGTGCAGCGAATGGGCGACGATCCAGAAAACTTTAAAGTCTAATCCATAAGGCCCCCGAAACAAATGCAGGGACGCCGGCGGCGCGGCCGTCCACACCGGGACCAGCACGGCCGTTTCAAATAATTGCGCGCCGTTGAGCAACAGATATGCCACTGTGGTAATTAGCATCGAGGTGTTGGCCGCCGTGCGATCTGCGGGTGAGGCTCCAAGCGAAATTTCCATTCTAAATATATCGGTTCAGTTGTTATGAATACAAAATTACATCGGTTTGGATATATAAACAACGAAACCGACTATTTTATTTACATTTACAGCAAAAACGATCTATTATGAAACCAGTCGTCGAATTGATCAGTGAGTGGGATAGCTACCAGGAAGCGCATCCGGAAGCTACGGTGGCCGATTTTTGCCGCCATTACCTTGCTATGTTGGAAACCAAAAGCCCGGGCGGGGGTCTTTTTTCCGGCATCGAACCGCCGGACATGACGTCAATAGTAGCCAAGCTGGT
>DATMSL010000152.1:0-1746 GCA_035565435.1 Dyadobacter sp.
TTTCGTGTTGAGTACCACCAATCCGTCAGGTGTTTTGAATTACAAACAGAATGTGGCAGCAGGGTATTTCTCCTACACGCTTTCTACTAAAAACAAATACACCTTTAAACTCGGAACGCGTTACGAATACACGGGCATTACCGCCGATATGGGGGATAACAAGCCTATTGACATTCCGGCTTACGGAAACCTCGTGCCGAGCATCAACGTTTCGAAAGCGCTTTCGGGCAGCACGACATTGAAAGCGGCATATAACCGACGCATTCAGCGCCCGGGTATCCAGCAGCTGAACCCCAATGTGAACCTGTCGAACCCGCAGAGCATTAGCACAGGTAATCCAGCACTAAGCCCCGAATTGACTGATAACTTTGAACTCGGATTGAGCACCAACATTAAGAAGACCTACATTAATGCATCGGTTTTCGCCCGGCAGACCAATAACTCGATCACACAGGTGCGCATGGCCGTTGATACATTGCAAGGCGCCATTGTAACAACCTACGAGAACATTGGGAAACAGAGAGCTTACGGCGCGAATATCTTCGCGAACGTGTACCTTACCCCAAAATGGACACTGAACGGCAGTATCGACATTCTGCATTCATATCTGGAAGGCCAAACGACCGGCCTGGATGGTACTTCGGTGGGAATCAGTAACTCCGGTTTCAACTATGGCGGACGGTTGATGTCGCAGATTTCGCTGCGAAACGGCTGGGGATTGCAGGCATTCGGGTTTTACCGGGGCAAAGAAATTCAGTTACAGGGAACGCGCACCGGCTTCTACATGTATTCGCTAGGGTTCAAAAAGGATATTGCTAATAAGAAAGGCAGCATCGGTTTTGGAGCAGAGAACTTCCTGACCAAGGGAGTACGGTTTACTTCGGACCTGACTTCGCCGCAATTTGTGCAGACTGGCACTACACAACTTTATAACCGTAACTTCAAGATAACATTCAGCTATTCTATCGGAAAGATGAGCTTCAATGCACCCAAGAAGAAAACGAAGTCGGTTAACAACACGGATGTTGTAGGAGGCGGCGGCCAGCAAAACTAGTTTTTGCGATGCTGTTGCCGCAGCGCAGGGGCTTTTGCCTCTGCGCTTTTTTTGTGTGTACATTGCGAAACAGATATTACACAGCGCACTTTTTCGTTAATATAGAAAGATATTTTTGTATTTTCTAAATACATTGATACCTTGGGAAAGTTAATCATCAATTCATGAAGTGGTCATTTGTTATTCAGCAGAAGGTTAAAGCTGCGATTTTGTTGGGAGGGATCATGGCATTGATCGTTGGCGGAACATTAATTTCCCGCTATAATGTGGAAGGAATCGACGAGTCGTTTTCATCCATCTACAAGGATCGCCTCGTTCCGGCGACCACGATTTTGTATCTCACAGAAAATCTTTACCGTAAGCGCCTTTCGCTTGAAAATTATCTTTATTCAGAAGCACAACAGTCGCCCACGTACGTGAAGGCGTTGCTGCGTGCACACGATCGCAGCATCGATTCGCTGATACGGTTGTTTGAAAAGACATACCTGGTGGACGAGGAAGTGAAAAGCCTGCACGGTTTCAAAAGTCAGATCGCTAATTATGCGAAGTTGGAAGGCGAGGTACTGGCATTATGCGCGGCAGGGTCGTTTCCAGAGGCGAAGCAGTTGTTCTCAGCACCCGGCAGCACGACATTTGAAAGTACGATTTTGAATCTGAATGAGCTGGCAGGCATTCAATCGACGATCGGGAAG
>DATMSL010000153.1:0-19477 GCA_035565435.1 Dyadobacter sp.
TTGAAAATCGTGAATTTCAAATAGCTTTGCCTCAACTTTAGGGGTGTCCCGACATGCGGACTGAGATCATACCCTTTGAACCTGATGCAGCTAGTACTGCCGAAGGGAAAAGCAGGAGTTACCGTGCACGTAACTCCGTCTATTCTTTCTTCATAGGTCCATTCCTAAGGTTTTTTTGTATTTAAAACTGTATTTGGAATGGAAATCATCCTAAATGGTCAGGCAAAGCAAATAGCCGTCACTTACACGGTAGGGCAACTCGTATCCGAGCTGTTTCCCTCCGGCAAAGGTATCGCCGTAGCCATCAATCAATCGGTAGTCCCGAAATCCGATTGGCCGACGCGCCAATTCTCCCCCAACGACCAGATTACGCTCATTACCGCCACACAAGGCGGCTAGCATTGCATTGTCCTGTATCCACCATTTAACCAGAAAATAGCATCATGAAGACAGAAAAAACGCCGGAAACCATCACCCGCGCCCCGTTCCCCAATTCGAAGAAAATATATGTAAAAGGGCAAATCCACGACATCTCCGTGGCTATGCGCGAGATTTCACTTAATGATACCAAGATACACGGCAGGCTAGGCGCAAGCGAGCCCAACGAGCCGGTCACCGTTTATGACACCAGCGGCCCTTATACCGATCCCAACATTGAAATAGACGTCAAAAAAGGCCTTCCGGCATTGCGTGCGGAATGGGTACGCTCGCGCGGCGACGTGGAAGAGCTGGAAACTATTTCTTCCGAATACGGCCGGATGCGCCTCGCCGACGCCAAGCTCGATTATCTTCGATTCGCACATAATGCAAAGCCGTTGCGCGCCAAAGCCGGACAGAATGTTTCTCAGCTGCATTATGCCAAAAAGGGCATTGTCACGCCCGAAATGGAGTACATCGCGATCCGCGAAAACCAGCGCATCGACGCGCATTTGCAATCGCTGAATGGCAAGGCGGGCGCATTGGCACACCAGCACGCAGGCCACAGTTTCGGGGCAAATACACCGAAAAGCCACATTACTGCGGAGTTTGTGAGAGAGGAAGTAGCGGCCGGAAGAGCGGTAATTCCTTCGAATATCAACCACCCGGAGAGCGAGCCGATGATCATCGGGCGGAATTTCCTGGTAAAAATCAATGCCAATATCGGCAACTCTGCCGTTTCGTCGAGCATTGAAGAGGAAGTCGAAAAGGCCGTCTGGGCGTGCCGCTGGGGTGCCGACACCATTATGGACTTGTCTACCGGCAAGAACATTCACGAAACCCGCGAGTGGATCATCCGTAACACACCTGTACCGATCGGTACCGTGCCTATTTACCAGGCTTTGGAAAAAGTAAACGGCAAAGCCGAAGACCTGACCTGGGAGCTTTTCCGCGACACGCTTATCGAGCAGGCCGAACAGGGTGTGGACTATTTCACGATCCATGCGGGCGTATTGCTGCGCTACATTCCGCTGACTGCCAAACGCATTACCGGTATTGTTTCGCGCGGCGGCTCCATTATGGCCAAATGGTGCCTGGCGCATCATAAAGAGAACTTCCTGTACACGCATTTCGAGGAAATCTGCGAGATCATGAAGGCTTACGATGTGGCATTCTCACTCGGCGACGGCCTACGACCCGGCAGCATTGCCGACGCCAACGACGCGGCGCAATTCGCAGAGCTCGAAACGTTGGGCGAATTGACCAAAATCGCCTGGAAACATGATGTGCAAACCATTATCGAAGGTCCCGGACACGTGCCGATGCATTTGATTAAGGAAAATATGGAGAAGCAGTTGCAGCACTGCCACGAAGCGCCATTCTACACGCTCGGACCGTTGACGACCGACATTGCACCCGGTTACGACCATATTACCTCGGCCATCGGCGCGGCCATGATCGGCTGGTTCGGCACGGCCATGCTTTGTTACGTAACCCCGAAGGAGCATTTGGGATTACCCAATAAAAAGGATGTGAAAGACGGTGTGATCACCTACAAAATTGCCGCCCACGCCGCCGACCTCGCTAAAGGCCACCCCGGCGCACAGTACCGCGACAATGCATTGAGCAAAGCCCGTTTCGAGTTCCGCTGGGAAGATCAGTTCAACCTTTCGCTTGATCCGGATACCGCACGTGAGTTCCACGATGAAACGCTTCCAGCCGAAGGCGCCAAAGTCGCGCATTTCTGCTCGATGTGCGGCCCAAACTTCTGCTCGATGAAGATCACGCAGGACGTGCGTGACTACGCGGAGGAAAACGGGCTGGCTACCGAGGAAGCCGTTAACGAAGGATTGCAGCAGAAGGCACGGGAGTTTGCGGAAAAGGGTAGCGAAATTTATTTGTAATGGAACTCATCGTTATCACCCACCCGGTAATGCTGCCTGGGGAAGCTGTTATTATCAACGAGCTCTTCGCACACGGGCTTGCGCGCCTGCACGTGCGCAAACCCGACGTGACCAAAGCGGAGCTGCACGCATTGCTGGAACAGATCGATCCGCAATTCAGGGGACGCATTGCGCTACACCAGCATCATGGGCTAGCCAGTGAGTTTGGCATTACCGGATTGCATTTCACGGAGCAAGACAGGCTGGCGCAGGACAAAGAGACATTGGAATTATTGAAAAGCAATGGATCTATACTCAGCACTTCGATGCATGATCCGGAAGTGCTTGAAAGACTTCCACATTGCTTTGACTATGTATTTCTGGGGCCTGTTTTTGATAGTATCTCAAAGGCCGGCTATTCGTCGAAGATTCCTGCTGATTTCAGATTAAAGAAATATAGTTTTCCGGGCAAAGTCATTGCATTAGGAGGCATCGATGTTGAAAACTTGAAATTTGCACTAGAAATGGGCTTTGATGGCGCAGCAGTACTTGGCAGCATCTGGCAAAATCCTGAAAATGCTATTGCTCAATTTGAACAGCTAAGATCATTGCAATCATCTAAACAATCATCTCAACTTTCATCATCTGAACAATCATCATTTCAGCAATCATCTTGCATCCCCGGGTTAAAACCCGGAGCAATAGATTTGGCATTGGAAATGGATGTATTTAAAGAAAAGCAAATCGTCTCCAAAGCAAAAGCAGTCCATTGCCCCGGGTTTCAACCCGGGGATAAGAAGAAAAAGGATGAAGCTGATTTTGTAGACAGGTTGCATTTCATATCGAATGAAACCGGCTCGATGTCGCATATCGATAGCATTCGCCTGGCTCTGGAAGCGGGCTGCCGGTGGATTCAGTTGCGGGTGAAGAACCGGACGGAGGAACAGGTACTGTCCACTGCCCGGGAAGCTGCGAAGTTATGTAACCGCTATGGAGCGAAGCTCATTATTAATGATTTTCCGCGCGTTGCCCTTGCTGTTGAAGCTTATGGTCTGCACCTCGGTCTCACGGACATGCCTGTACCCGAGGCGCGGGCGCTCGTGGGCGAAAAAATGGTGATCGGCGGCACGGCTAATACCTGGGAAGATATTGTTCGGCGGATCGGTGAAGGAGCGGATTACATCGGCCTCGGGCCGTTCCGGTTTACCAATACCAAACAAAATCTCAGTCCTATTCTGGGCATAGACGGCTACTCCGTTTTGATGCACCAAATGCAGCAATCCGGCCATTCGATACCTGTTATCGCCATCGGCGGCATTACACCGGACGATATTGACGGGCTACGCGCAGCAGGCCTCCACGGCGTGGCGATGTCCGGCGCATTGATCGGCGCGGACGATCCGCAAAAAACATTTTACCAAATCCAACAAGCATTATGTTGACCATTGCAGATAAAACATTTCATTCCAGGCTCTTTACCGGCACCGGCAAGTTCAGTTCGGCAGCGATGATGGAGGCTGCATTGCTGGCCTCCGGCTCCGAACTGGTGACAGTGGCCTTGCGTCGCGTGGATGTACACGATACCGCCGACGATATCCTGAGCCACCTGACGCACAATCACATTCATTTGCTACCTAATACTTCGGGCGTGCGCACGGCTAAAGAAGCGGTTTTCGCCGCGCAGCTTGCGCGAGAAGCATTGGAAACCAACTGGCTGAAACTCGAAATCCATCCCGATCCGAAGTACCTCATGCCCGACCCGATCGAGACTCTGAAGGCTACCGAGGAGCTCGCCAAACTGGGTTTCGTAATCCTGCCCTACATTCACGCCGATCCTGTGCTTTGCAAAAGGCTGGAAGAAGCAGGCGCATCGGCGGTCATGCCGCTCGGCTCGCCTATTGGTAGTAACAAGGGTTTAAAAACCATTGATTTTCTTGAAATTATCATCGAACAAAGCAATGTACCGGTGGTCGTAGACGCGGGTATCGGCGCGCCGTCGGATGCCGCAAAAGCGATGGAGATCGGGGCTGATGCGGTGTTGGTCAACACGGCCATTGCGGTGGCCGGAGACCCCGTGGCCATGGCGGAGGCTTTCAAACTCGCCGTGCAGTCGGGAAGAATGGCCTATGAAGCCAAATTAGGATCGAAGGGAAGCCTGGCGGTGGCCAGTAGCCCGTTAACCGCATTTCTGGATGAGCTTTAAAGAAGAATTTGCGCGGCACTCGTGGGATGCGGTGAAGGAAGCCATTTATGCCAAGACTTCCGCCGACGTGGAACGGGCATTGACCGCTCCGAAAAGGACATTGGACGATTTCATGGCGCTGATCTCCCCTGCCGCCGCCGCCTACCTGGAACCCATGGCCAGGCTGAGCCGGCAGCTGACCCGGAAACGCTTTGGTAATACCATTCAGATGTACGTGCCGCTGTATCTGTCCAATGAGTGTACCAATATATGCACCTACTGCGGGTTTAGCCTGGATAATAAGGTCCGCCGGCGAACTTTAACCGACAGTGAAATCCTGCGGGAAGTGGAAGTGATCAAAAACATGGGTTACGAACACGTGCTGCTGGTTACCGGCGAAGCGAACCAGACCGTGCATGTGGAGTATTTCAAAAAGGTATTGGAGCTGATCCGGCCCCATTTCGCGCAGGTATCCATGGAAGTGCAGCCGCTCGACCGCCATGAATATGGGGAACTGATCCCGCTTGGCCTGCATTCGGTGCTGGTTTACCAGGAAACCTATCATCAGGAAGATTACCGGAAGCATCATCCGAAAGGGAAAAAAGCCAATTTCAGTTACCGGCTCGAAACCCCCGACCGGCTCGGCCAAGCCGGTATTCACAAGATGGGCTTAGGGGTATTGATAGGTTTGGAAGACTGGCGCACCGACAGTTTCTTCACCGCCCTGCATTTGAATTACCTTGAAAAAACCTACTGGCAAACGCGGTACAGCCTCTCCTTTCCGCGCCTGCGCCCATTCTCCGGCGGCCTGGAACCGAAGGTAGAAATGAGCGATCGGGAGCTGGTACAACTGATTTGTGCCTACCGGATTTTCAACGAGGAAGTCGAACTGTCGCTCTCCACGCGTGAATCCGAGAAATTCAGGAACCATTGCATTCAATTGGGTGTAACATCCATCAGCGCCGGCTCCAAAACCAACCCGGGCGGCTACGCAGTCGAGCCGGAATCACTCGAACAATTCGAGATCTCGGACGAAAGACCCCCCGTCGAGATCGCCCGGATGATCCGCAACGCGGGCTACGAGCCGGTTTGGAAGGATTGGGACGCTTCTTTAATTTTGAATGATTGAATGACTGAATGACCGAATAAAACATATTCAATCATTCAGTCATTCAATCATTCGGTCATTCAATCATTATGTTCACACCCATCGAACGAAAACGCTACGCGCGCCAAATCATCATGCCAGAAATGGGGCTGGCGGGCCAGGAGAAGCTGCGCGCCGGCAAAGTAGCCGTGGTAGGCGCAGGCGGGCTTGGCTGCCCGATCCTGCAATACCTGGTGGCTGCTGGTGTAGGCGAGATTGGCATTATCGACGACGACACCGTGGACCTTACCAACCTGCACCGGCAAATACTGTATTCTGCTGATGATATTGGTAAAAACAAGGCCATTACTGCGGTCGAAAAGCTCTCGGTACTCAACCCATTTGTGCGCCTTACTGCTTATCCCGACCGGCTGACTGCCGAAAATGCGGCTGATCTGCTTCACAGTTACGATCTGGTCATCGACGGTTCCGACAATTTCGAAACACGCTACCTCGTCAACGATTTTTGTGTGGAATTGAACAAACCCTTCGTTTTTGGTTCTATTCTGCGTTTCGAAGGACAGGTTTCGGTGTTCAACTACCGGGGCGGGCCTACCTATCGATGCCTTTTTCCCGACGCCGAGGAAGGCGATAATTGCGCGGAAGCGGGTGTAATGGGCGTTCTGCCCGGCATTATCGGCACATATATGGCCAATGAGGGGATCAAGATAATTGCAGGTATCGGCGAACCGCTATCAGGCAAACTACTGGTTATCAATACACTTTCAAATACCCAATCCGTTTTTGAATTTTCAAGATCGGCATCCGCGGCTCCTGTAAAGTCTGCGGAACCAGCCGCCAGGCAACCTGCTGAGGAAAGTATGCGCGAAATGTCCTATGACGAGTTCGAGGCATTGCGGGAAGCCGATCCCGAACAGATTTTGCTTGTAGATGTACGCGAATATTATGAATTTGAGGCGGATAACTTCGGCGGAGAGAACATCCCGCTTTCCGATATCCCCGAGAGTATCGAAACATTCCCTTCTGGCAAAAAAGTCGTTTTTTACTGTAATAGTGGCAAACGAAGCTTGCAGGCAGCGAAACTGCTGACGCAAAGCGGTTACGAAGGCCAAAGTTTCTGGGCACAGCACTGGTAATTGATTATGCAGGTCAAACCGATATTCCTCCTTTCCGGCATTGTGCGGCATTTTCTGGTCATAGAAAGTGACACGCAATCGGCTATGCGGATATTTTCGGATGGCAATACGGGGGTGGTGTTCAACTACGGCGACCCGCTTTTTTATCAAAATGAAATGCATTCGATCCCCGCGTGCCTTCCTGCAAGCTTTTTATATGGCCAGCTCGATACGTACAGGAATGTCTGTGTAAAGGGGAAAATCCGCCTGCTTATTGCAGTCCTGCACCCGTTCGGGGCAGCAGCGTTGTTTAAAATACCTGCGTCGGAACTGAGAAATCAAATTATCGGATGCGCAGATTGTTTTGGAGCCAACTTTGAGTCGGTGAGCGACCAAATTGCCTCATCACCTGCGATTCATGACAAAATCCGGGCAGCAGAACACTTTCTGTTAAGCCGTTTACAGAATCCGACACACGATAATACACTCGTAACCAATACCATTGATATTATCCATTCCCAAAACGGCCTGATTTCGGTCGCACAGCTTACTATGCTCACCGGCGCCACAGAGCGCCAGCTCCAACGCAAATTTGAGGAGCAGATCGGTATTTCTCCGAAACGTTACGCGGGCATCACGCGCATGCAATACGCGCTGAGAATGCTGCGAAAAAAGCCCGCCCATTCATCACTGGCCGGCATTGCCTGCGAAGCGGGCTTCTTCGACCAGGCACACCTCATCCGCGAAATGAAGAAGCTGTCGGGACTTACGCCCGGCCAGTACCTCGGCCCGCAAAACGTCCTCGCTGCCAATCTGATCCGGCTCGTTCATTAGTTTCTGCTGCTTGTCGGGTTTGTACAATACTTGCCCTTTCCGTGCATGTACTTTTGAATAAAAAAGACAGCTATGAAACCGATCAAAATCGCAACAGCCCAGTTTGAAAACAAAAGCGGCGACAAAGAGTATAACCTCGGTGTAATCCGTCAACTCGCCGGCGACGCCTCAAAAGCAGGCGCGCAGGTGATCGCATTCCACGAATGCTCCATTACCGGCTACACTTTTGCACGAAACTTATCAAGGGAGCAGCTGCTCGCAGTTGCCGAACCGATTCCGGACGGCCCGAGCATTCACGCTTTGCAGGCCATCGCGGCAGAGCATAGCATTATTGTCCTGGCCGGACTGTTCGAGAAAGATGCGGATGATAAAATGTACAAGGCCTATGTGTGTGTTGATCAAAATGGCCTCGTCGCCAAATACCGCAAGCTGCACCCTTTCATTAACCCCAATCTTACGCCGGGTGATCAATATGTAACTTTCGACTTGTTGGGCTGGAAATGCAGCATACTCATTTGCTATGATAACAACATTATAGAGAATGTAAGAGCCACGAAACTGCTGGGTGCCGATATCATTTTCATGCCGCACGTAACCATGTGCACGCCTTCCACGCGTCCCGGTGCGGGGTTTGTCGACCCTGTCCTCTGGCATAACCGCGAAGCCGACCCTACCTCCCTCCGCCAGGAATTCGACGGGCTTAAAGGTCGTGCCTGGCTCATGAAATGGCTCCCTGCACGCGCCTACGACAATGCAGTGTACGCAATATTCTCCAATCCGATCGGTATGGACGACGACCAGCTCAAAAACGGTTGCTCGATGATCCTCGACCCATTCGGCGACATCATCGCCGAATGTCGCAAGTTTGACAACGACTTCATCGTGGCCACGCTCACCCCGGAAAAACTTCAACAAGCCGGTGGCCACCGCTACATCCAGGCCCGCCGACCGGAATTGTACCGGGATGTGATCGGGCAAGGTCACGTCTCCGAGCAGCGCGTGATTTGGCTATAAAACCTAAACTCGTTGAGTTCGCTTAATGAATTTAGCTAAATTGGTTGAATTGAGCCCCGCATTTTGGTCATTTAGCGGGCAAATGAGCCAAACGTACTTACCGGCAATTTAGAGTTTAAGCAAAATTTAATAATCTATCAATTACGTAGATTAAATAGTTTTGCTATTTTTGTAACTCTATATTCCAAAATTCTAAAATTCACGGTAATGCTTGCCAAAGTGCTCTCGCTCAAATTGCCTTCGTCACCGACGTGGTACATCGTTCCAACTGCGGCTATTCTTCTGTTATTTGGCCTTCTGGTGACAAATGACGTCATTACGATCAACGCCGAAGCGGTAACAGGCTTTCTGACGGGCGATTTTGCATTGTATGTACTGGTAGGCTTGGCCGCCCAGCTGGTAGACGGCGCATTGGGAATGGCTTACGGCGTTACTTCCAACTCTTTTTTGCTTAGCCTGGGCGTTACACCCGCAGTGAGCAGTGCCAGCGTGCATTTCGCCGAAATGTTCACTACCGGCGCTTCCGCGATCTCGCATTTCCGTTTTAAGAATATCAATAAAAAACTTTTCAAAAGCCTGCTTATACCTGGCGTATTAGGCTCAATTACAGGAGCATACCTACTATCGGACGTCATAGATGGCAATGCTATCAAACCATTCATTGCGTTTTACATGCTGGTATTAGGCCTTATTATTATCCGCAAGGCACTTCAAAAGACTTTCGTAAAAAATAAGACCAAGCGCATCAGCATTCTCGCGGCGACAGGAGGCTTCCTGGATTCGATCGGCGGGGGCGGCTGGGGACCCATCGTTACTTCCACCCTGCTCGGCCAAGGCCGCGATCCGCGTTACACCATCGGATCGGTGAATGCCGCCGAGTTTGCCGTGGCTTTCGCGAGCGGTATCACTTTTATGCTTTTTACAGGGGTTGACAGCTGGAAAGTCGTTCTCGGATTGATCGTGGGCGGCGTCATGGCTGCTCCTTTCGGCGCCATACTCGTGGGTAAGATCAAACGCAAGCCACTGATGCTCCTCGTGGGTGTACTGGTAATCGGCCTGAGCATCCGGACCATCCTACTCAGCATTTAATAGTCCAATTTCCACGATATCCGGCGCGTTTTGCCTAGTTTTGCACAAAACAGGCACATTACCATGCTCACCGATTTCGGTTATATCCTGCTCTTCATTATCGCCGCGCTGATATTGCTCGGCGTAATGCTCACCATTGCGAAATTCCTCCGCCCGCATAATCCCAACGAAGAAAAGCTGGCTACCTACGAGTCTGGTGAAGAGCCGTTGGGCAATGCCAATATCCAGTTCAACGTCCGATTCTACGTCGTTGCACTGATTTTCGTCCTATTTGAAGTGGAGTTGCTGTTTCTATTTCCCTGGTCAGTGGTATTCGGAAGTGAAGAGCTCATCGCGCAAACGGACGGCCAATGGGGCTGGTTTGCCATGGCAGAAATGACCGTTTTCATCGGCATCCTCATTTTCGGCCTCGCCTACGCCTGGGCGAAAGGCTACCTCGACTGGGTCCTACCCAAACCTCAGGTTCCGGAAGTCAAATCCCCCGTTCCGGCGGATTTGTATGCGAAAGTCAACGAACGGTACAAGAAGTAACATATATAACTTTCTGATAAACAACTCCATAAATTATCAAAAGGAGTAGTTGATTTATCGAATTATATTGACAGTTACTTAAAAAATACCGATTTTTCGGGCTTATTACCGATTCTGTCATCATCAACAAAATACTATGGAGGCTTTCACCAGGAACTTACGCGCTGGACGTGAACGAAAAGGATTTTCCGTCGCCCAAATGGCGTCATCACTCCAAATCAGCGAAGAACAATATAACGAGCTGGAGAACGGGCATGCAGCTCCCTCGGTTGACACCCTTAAACAACTCTCTAAAGTCCTTAATTGCACTGTGCCTGAACTGATTACCGACCGCCCTGTGCAGCAAATCGTACGCGACATCCCACTTGGGCAATTTTCGCCTGAGTCGCTGAGCGAAATGGACAAGGATACCTATATTAAAATCCTCGAAAACCAGCTGCGCACGCTACTCGCCGAGAAAAAAGGTGCCTGACCTAATGCATTCCGCCCCATTTTTTCATGTGCGGACGCGGGAAGAACACAAAACCCAATTGCAGGTAAAGCTGGTTCACCTTTAAACGGGACAGATCATCGACCGTTACATTGTCGCCCTTCCATTTGCGCCTTCCGAGAATAGGCTGATGGTAGGTCAGCTTACCGCTCAGGTATACTTTTTCATGAATTTTGGGCAGAAAATCCATTTTGTAATCCACCCCGATACCTCCGTGCAGGTTGATATTGGCGGTGTACAGTTTCACGGCCTGGTAAGCCGACGGGTTGTTCAGCAGCTGCTGGGCAGATACGGACGCATTGCTTTTGATATTGAGCCTGTACAACATAAAATCGGCGCCTAACGGTATCGTCACGTTCCAGCGCGCATTATTCACGAGTTTCGGTCCGCCGTCGGTGCCGATGCCGAATCCGTTCAGGTATGCCTTGCGCGTATCGCGGTCGGAGGTGTAGTTCGTGCTGTTCATGACGATAATCCTGGCCTCGGAGAACCATCGCTCCGATTCGGTGCGGCGCGCGAGCACAAGATTACCCATAAAAGATGTGAACGGTTTTACCTGCAGACGAGCAAGCTGGTCCCGCAGGGTTTTATTGTTCGGAAGCATGCCCAGCTCCGCATAAACCGCCATTCCGCTTTTGAATATCCTGACGGTGGAGTCCGACTGGGCCGACGCTGCACCGATGCAAAAAGCCGAAAGCAGGAAACAGATGAGTAATTTTCGTTTCATATAGTTGATGGTTTGTGTTTGTTTTGTAACGCCGCCTGAAACAGTTTCTTGCCAAATATGGTTAGTTTTGCAGGCGGACAATGTATTTTAAAGCAATATCCGTACCAAAATCCGGCATCTTCAAATATTCATGAGTGAACGAATCAAAACCGGCGACGGCGGCATTATCCTGACCAATGCAGAAGACCTGATGAACTGGGCCCGTCTGTCGTCGCTATGGCCCATGGGTTTCGGTTTGGCGTGCTGCGCGATTGAGATGATGGCCACCTATGCGGCCAACTACGACCTCGAACGCTTCGGTATTATGCCGCGACCTTCGCCCCGGCAGTCGGACGTGATGATCGTGGCCGGGACAGTTACTTTCAAAATGGCCGACCGTATCCGGCGGCTGTACGAGCAAATGCCGGAACCACGCTATGTGATCTCGATGGGCAGCTGCTCCAACTGCGGTGGTCCTTACTGGGAGCATGGGTACCACGTCGTGAAAGGCGTCGACCGCATTATCCCGGTGGACGTATATGTACCCGGATGCCCGCCCCGGCCCGAGGCGCTGATCGGAGGCTTTATGAAATTGCAGGAAAAAATCCGCGGTAAGCAGGAGGCCGTCCCGAGCCTTTTCCTTGAAATGGAGGCTGCAGAAGCGCAAGCTGTTTTATCCTAACCCTACCTATGACTTTTCAGGAAATCACCGATATTATTGCCGCCCAGTTCCCGGAATATGCCATCACGGCGGAAACCAGGAACCCGCAACCTGCCATAATCGTCCCCGCGCAAGGCATCGCATCCATTTGCCGTTTTTTACATGAAGACGAAAGGCTGTATTTCGACTACCTGGCCTGCATTACGGCCATCGATAACGGAGCCGCAGCCGATACGATGGAGCTGATTTACAACCTTACCTCCATTCCCTACGGCCTGGACCTGACTCTGAAAACCGTTTTTCCAAGAAATACCGGAGAGGCTTCCCTGCCATCCGTACCTACTGTGAGCCAGATCTGGCGTACCGCCGACTGGCACGAGCGCGAAGCGTTCGACCTGATGGGCATTACTTTCGAAGGACACCCCGATCTCCGGCGGATACTGCTTCCCGAAGACTGGGAAGGCCACCCACTCCGCAAGGACTACAATGCACAGGAAAGGTACCACGGCATTTATGTCCGCTATGAAGATGGTAAGACGCTGGAACCCTCCACTGATCCGGACAGGGTATAGCAGTGTATGTTTTCCGTGCATTCGGGTAAATAATCACGCATATTTGGTAGCATGAAAAAGCCTCGTTATTTTTCGTTACTAAATTTTAATAATCACCCGCATGCGCTTCATCATACTGACGGCCCTCTTTCTCGGCTCTTTGCATTCAGCATTCGCAGTCACCGACTCACTTATTATCAAGGGTCGGATCAATAACCTCAACGGGCGGCTTTACCGCCAGGCCCCGTACATTACTTTTTCACGAAACAATATCCTGCAACCCCAGTCGGAGCTGAGCAAACAGGCTGATTTGCAGGCCGACGGAACTTTCCGCGTGTCGCTTCCCATGCTCTTCCCACAGGAAGAAATTTATATGGATTACGGCGGAAAAGCATTCACTACTTTTCTCGGATCGCCGGGAACTGTCGAGATTACTTTTAACGGAGATTCTATCGGCAGGGCTAAAAAGCTTTTCTATTTTGCAGAAGCCAATGCGGATGCCAACAATCAATATCCTTTATACCTGGCTACCGAAAACCAGCGGTTGAACGGCAGCAGGACATTAGGGACCGATTTTTTCAAAACATTTTGGGAGAAAAGCCCGTCCGACGCCCGCTTTATCGCGGAAAGCCGCGGCGAACTGCGGCTCGGATCGGTCAAAGCGGCAACACAAAGTACGGTGACATCCCCTGTTTTGTATAATTGGGTCAAATCAATTACGGACGAGGAACAGTTGCAGCTCTTGTATGAACATGCATTGAGCAATCAGTATCAGGTCAGCAAGGCATTGATCGACAGCCTGAAACGCCTTGATCGGGCACCTTTGACCGGGCAACGGGTGATCTGGGCCAACCGGTTCGGCAACTACGCCGACCAGTTGGTGGAAGGAAAGAAGTTCGACAACCCCAGCAGGACCAATTCCCTTCCGGTGAAATTAATGGCAGCGCTAATCCGCGACAATTCCAGAAACCTTTCGGTTGACGACCGCCAGCATCTGAACCAGATTGCAGCAAACGGTCTGGCGGAAAAAGGGGAATTGGATTTCATGAATAAGCTTTTCGCCCGCAATGAAATGGTGTTGAACCTGCTTTTCAATTACGAACGCGAAAGCCGCATCTACGGGGATTTGTTCGACAGTACCGCTACCGAGTTTCTCAAAGTTCGCTACCTCGCCAAAAACCTTTACAAATTCACTTACCCGCAACAGTTATTACTCAACAAACACATTCAATCCCGGACCGGTATCCCACAGTTCAGGCAATCGCTCGACGAGATCGTTCAGCTCGAAGTGAAGGACAGCGCGGATATCCGTAAACTAGTGGATTTCAAAAATGCGCGTACTGCGCCCGTCGAGGCATTGCCCGGCTACTACCTCAGCGCTTCCAACGATCGGGGTACATCCTGGTTCAACGGCATTGTGGATGGACTGAAAGGGAAAACCATCTATCTCGTCAAATGGAATATCGAGGACGCCAAGAGCCGCGAGGAACTGGATTTCATCCCGACGTTGCAAGCCAGGCTGCCGGAGGATATCGTCTTCCTGTTCGTGCACTTTTCAACTGAAAATTATACGGTTTCGGATGCTTTGCTGCGGCAATACATCGTACGCCACAGGTTAAAAGGCATTCACATGTCGGTAAACGATAGTCAGGCGATGGACCTGCTGTTCCGTCTTAACCCGCTTGACTTCGCAACGTTTTCCATTATCCGGCCAAACGGCAAGTTTGCCACCAAAAATGCCCCGGCACCAAGCGAAACCGAAAAGACGGCCAAGGCGCTGATCGAGGTCAACAGCCAGTAGTTTATACCTCGCATTGGTGCGTTTGCGTTAAGAAACAGTTGATTTGGAATCCGGATAGCCCATGTGCAAATATTTGCTGTTGTTTCTGATGCTTTCCTTCTGCGCGTCGGCACAAAACCCCGACAGCCTGGAAGTGCACAGCCGCGACAGTATCCGGTACACCAACCTCAAAGCCCGGATGTCGAAAACCAAATTCTCGCGGGCGGTTTACCGGTTGCTATTCAGGGATGTGTACAACCAGGGTAAGGTGACGGAGGTCAAGGAAATTGAAACTAACCCGTTCACGCCCTACGAGGGCATGGTGATCCGGAAAATCTACATCCGGCAACTGAATATCCTTGGCGAATCGGTTTATGATACCACCCGGAAAGGCAACCAGCTCGAAAGGTTTTTAAGTAAAAGTGTCCATACCAACACGCGGGAAGGTATTATCCGAAAATCGTTCCTCCTGTTTTCAGAGGGCGACGATATCCAGGCGCATGTGCTGAAAGACACCGAACGTCTTTTGCGTGCCAACAGGATGTTCGTCGATGCGCGTATCATTGTCATTCCCAGAAAGGATGTGACCTGGATGGCCGACATCATGGTACTCATTCAGGATTCCTGGTCGCTAAACTTTTCGGGCGGGTTCAGTTCCTTCAATAAATTCAATGTAGGGCTTGAAAACATCAACGTCCGAGGAACGACGCATTCCCAGCGAACGGCCATTCGCTGGGATTCGAAGGATTCCGTCCGAAAGTTTCAGTTCCGGGCCATTTATACGGTCCCTTATATCGGTAAAACCTTCATTACCGCCCAGGCCAGCCTGATCTTCGAGCGCGACCTGCAAGAGCAATCCATCCGTTTCAACCGCCGGTTTATTACCACCGAGACGAAGTACGCCGGTGCTTTGGAGGTAGGTCATTACAATACAAGGCAAGTCAAGCGGGAACTGCAATCGAAAGACTCGCTTACCCTCCTGCTGACCGATTACAAATACTACGATTTCTGGATCGGGCGCGCATTCAAATTCCCTTTCCCCGACAGTAAGCTCGCCCAGAACTCCCGGATTGTGACAGCATTCAGGCATAATAAATACAATTATGACGAACGCCCCGAGGTAGCGCCGAACCTCAACAAGAATTACTGGAACCGCACTGCGACGCTCGTCAGCCTGGGCTTCTCCAACCGGAACTACAAAAGGGACGTCTTGATCTACGGCTTCGGCCGGACGGAGGACGTGCCGGTGGGTAGCCTGTTCGCGCTCACGATCGGGCGCGAGAACACGGAGTACGGCGCGCGCGGATACGGCGGTCTTCAATTTGCGACGGGCAAATACCTGCCTCATAACCTGGGCTATTTCTATGGACTGGCCAATTTGGGCACCTATTCCAAAAATGGTGTTGCCCAGCAAGGGGTTATCAACGGAGAGATTACCTACATCAGCAATTTGATCCCTTTCCGATATAGCTTTTTCCGGCAGTTTGTCAACATCAGATTTGCAAAAGGCATCAACCGGGACCCGCTGGATTACCTTAATATCAGCGGCGACCGGGGCATCAGGGGCATTAACAACGACCGGTTGATCGGCACCAAGAAGCTGACTATCGGAACGGAAACGGTGTTTTTCTCCGACAAGAGCCTTTTGGGTTTCCGTATCGCTTATTTTGTATTCGCGGATTTAGGCCTCGTGAATGGCGTACCGCATCTTTGGAAAAGCCCGTTGTACCAGGGTTATGGGCTGGGGTTACGGCTCCGAAACGAAAATCTTACCTTCAATACCCTGCAAATACGCTTCGGGTACTACGTCAATATTCCCGAGCTTTCTTCACCTACGCGTTTTGCTGCTTCGGGCAACGTTCCCCTGCGCCTGCGCGACTTCGACATCTCTGCGCCCGCCATCGCGCCGTTTCAGTAGCGAACAAACCACTTCCACAACTGCCTGATTACTTGGTAATTAACAACCTTATTTCAAAATTTTACAGTTATTTCAACCCACTTCCTGTCCTTTTTCGGATATGAGAATTAACTTTGTGGAATTTTTGGACGTACCCCTGCTCAAAATCGTCAGGCAACTGCCAAAAGTTGTTCAAGTATTTCCTTCATTTCTACAAATTACCATTTACTGTGCCCAAAAATACGAGTATCAAATCCGTTCTGATTATCGGTTCAGGCCCCATCGTCATCGGTCAAGCATGCGAGTTTGACTATTCTGGCTCTCAGGCAGCCCGTTCACTACGCGAAGAGGGGATTGAGGTAGTTCTGATCAACTCCAATCCTGCAACCATCATGACTGACCCTATCAGTGCAGATCATGTGTACCTGTTGCCACTCGAAAAGAAGTACATCGTTGAGATTCTGGAAAAACACAAGGCGATGGGCAGGCCCATCGATGCGGTACTTCCTACCATGGGAGGCCAAACGGCGCTGAACCTGGCTATCGATTGCGATAAAGCAGGTATCTGGAAAAAGTATGACGTGGATATTATCGGGGTGGATATCAAAGCGATTGAAACGACCGAAGACCGGGAAAAATTCCGTCTGAAAATGCTCGAACTGGGCGTAAACGTGTGCCAGGGCCGCACAGCCCGCTCTTTCCTCGAAGGAAAAGAGATCGCACAGGAAATCGGCTTCCCGCTGGTAATCCGTCCTTCATTTACTCTTGGCGGTACAGGAGGTGGATTTGTGGAAAAAGAAGAAGATTTCGACAAGGCGCTCAACTACGGCTTGCACGCGTCGCCTGTACACGAGGTATTGGTAGAGCAAAGTGTAATGGGCTGGAAAGAATACGAGCTCGAACTCCTCCGCGATAGCAAAGGTAACTTCATCATCATCTGTTCAATCGAGAACTTCGACCCGATGGGTGTGCATACAGGTGATAGTATCACAGTGGCGCCGGCTATGACGCTTCCGGATACATTATATCAGCAAATGCGCGACCTTTCGATCAAAATGATGAATGGTATCGGCAAGTTTGCGGGCGGCTGTAATGTGCAGTTCTCGGTGAACCCTGCCGACGACAAAATCATCGCAATCGAAATCAACCCGCGTGTGTCGCGTTCATCGGCGCTTGCTTCGAAAGCGACCGGTTATCCCATCGCGAAAATCGCTGCGAAAATGGCGATCGGTTACGACCTCGACGAGCTCATTAACCCGATCACCGGCAGCACTTCGGCATTCTTCGAGCCTTCGATCGACTACGTGATCGTGAAAGTTCCGCGTTGGAACTTCGATAAATTCAAAGGCGCCGATCGCTCACTGGGACTTCAGATGAAGTCGGTAGGAGAAGCAATGGGTATCGGACGTAACTTCCAGGAAGCATTGCAGAAAGCCTGTCAATCGCTGGAAATCCGCCGCAACGGCCTGGGTGCCGACGGCCGCGAGCTCCGCGACCAGGAAGCGATCAAATACAGCCTGCAACATCCAAGCTGGGATCGCCTGTTCCACATTTATGATGCATTCAAAATAGGTCTGTCGTTCAAAACGATCCAGAACCTGACCAAAATAGATGCGTGGTTCCTCCGCCAGATCGAAGAGCTGATCGAGCTGGAACACGAAATCGAGAAATATGACCTGGAAGACCTGCCCAAAGATCTCCTTTTGACAGCAAAACAGAAAGGTTACGCCGACCGCCAGATCGCGCATTTGCTTGGCACCAAAGAAAGCAAAGTTTACGATCGCCGGAAAGCGTTGGGTATCAAGCGCGTGTACAAATGCGTCGACACCTGCGCGGCCGAGTTCGAAGCTAAAACGCCTTATTACTACTCTACATTCAATACTTCACAGGAATTCCCTGACAACGAGTCGATCGTAAGCGACCGCAAGAAAGTGATGGTATTGGGCTCAGGACCTAACCGCATCGGCCAGGGTATCGAGTTCGACTACTCTTGCGTACACGGCGTATTGGCGGCCAAAGAGGCTGGTTACGAGACGATTATGGTGAACTGTAACCCTGAAACTGTTTCGACTGACCCGGATATTTCCGACAAACTTTATTTCGAACCTGTTTTCTGGGAGCACGTTTTCGACATTATCGAGCACGAAAAACCGGAAGGCGTGATCGTTCAGCTGGGTGGTCAGACTGCCTTGAAAATGGCTGAGAAACTGGAAAAATACGGTGTAAAAATCATCGGCACCGACTTCCATTCACTCGACTGGGCGGAAGACCGCGGACGGTTCTCATCACTGCTCGAACAACTCGAAATTCCATATCCGAAATTCGGAACCGTACGGACTTCCGATGCGGCAGTGGAACTCTCGCGCACGTTGGGTTTCCCATTGTTGGTTCGTCCTAGCTACGTTTTAGGTGGACAGAGTATGAAAATCGTGATCAACGAGAAGGAGCTGGAACAACATGTTGTGAAAATCCTGCAAGACATTCCGGACAACAACATTCTCCTCGACCACTTCCTCGAGGGTGCATTGGAAGCAGAAGCCGACGCGATTTGTGACGGCGAGGACGCCTACATCATCGGTGTCATGGAGCACATCGAGCCTGCGGGTATTCACTCCGGCGACTCCCACGCTGCATTGCCGCCATTCGACCTTACTGCCGACGAAATCCGTCAGATCGAAGAGCATACCCGCAAAATCGCACTGGCGATGAACGTGAAAGGGTTGATCAACGTACAATTCGCGGTGAAAGACGGCGTCGTATACGTGATCGAAGCGAACCCACGTGCATCGCGTACGGTACCGTTCATTTGCAAGGCCTACAAGGAGCCTTACGTGAACTACGCTACCAAGCTGATGCTCGGAGATAAAAAAGTGAAGGATTTCAACTTCAAACCGGTGAAAGAAGGCTGGGCGATCAAGATCCCTGTATTCTCATTCAACAAATTCCCGAATGTGAACAAGGAGCTTGGACCTGAAATGAAATCGACGGGTGAAGCGATTTACTTCATCAAAGACCTCGAAGACGAATTCTTCCAGAAAATCTACGGCGAAAGGAATCTGTATCTGAGCCGATAAGAATAACAATTCGCAGTAACATCAAGCCTCGGAGTGATCCGGGGCTTTTTGCGTTTGCTGTCATTGTAAACCGGAATAAAATAGTGGTCACATTCTCCCCGACATTGGACTTAAATGTACTATTTTCGGGAAATATTGTAACCAC
>DATMSL010000154.1:0-2880 GCA_035565435.1 Dyadobacter sp.
AGAAGAGAAAAACCTCGGAAGGCTGCGTCTTTGGAGGAAATTCATGAAAGATACTCAAAGTTTCCTCGAATCGATATGTCAAAATTTAAATTTGATCGAGACGAAGCTAATGACTTTGACTAACGCATTTCTGGATTCGAACATCATTCTTTATCTTCTTGATACACATACAGAAAAGAGCGAGACAGCGGAAAAGCTGATTCGCCAACAGCCGCATATCAACGCCCAAGTATTGGTCGAGGTTGGTAACGTCTGTAATAGGAAGCACAAGTGGACTAAATACGAAGTTTGTGACTTTTGGTACGACCTGATGTCGGACTGCCAGGTATCTCGTATTTCTGAATACACGCTGGCCGAGGCTATCTACCTCACCGAAAAATACGATTTCCAACTCTTCGACGCGATTATCGTTTCGAGTGCCCTAGAAGCGGGTTGCAGAATCCTGTATTCGGAAGATATGCAGCACGAACTTGTAGTCGAAGATCGCTTGACGATCATAAATCCGTTTTTACAGGCCTGTTAGCCCATGCTTATGCGGGCCTAAACAGTCCTGCGTAACTAATGTGGAATTCCCGCCGCAACTGCTATTCCGCCTGAAAACAAAGCGGGTCGCGAAGCACATTGCCCCACGACCCGCGTTATTGTATCAAAATTAAGTTACGCTCCCAGCGCCTTCCGTGCGAATTCAACGCATTTAGCAGTTTCCTTCAATGCATCCGAACCTGCCGGAATCTCATATTCGAGCTCGATCGTCGCAGGGAACTTGTATTTTTTCGCACGCATCATTTCCAGGACGGCGACGATCGGCGTGTCACCCTGGCCCCACACCACGTTGGCCCCGCCGTGTTCTTTGTTTTTGCGGTCCTTTACGTGCATGCTTACAATGTGATCGTGCTTTGCTTCGAGCAATGGGAACGGGTCGAAGCCCGCAGCCACATAGTGCCCCATATCGAAGTTCATTGCATTGTATTTCGACTGGCTCAATGCCGTGTCCCACCAAGTCGGGGTTTGCTGCGTATGGCCATGATAACCGCAATAAACCTTATTTTTAGCGGCAATGTCGCCAAGGCGTTTCGTCTGTGCGGGATCGTTCGGCAACTCTACATTCGCCTGATTAGCGCCCAGGGCTTTTGCCGCACGGAACGCATAGTCCACTTCGGCGTCGGTGCTGTTCGCATTCAACGCATTGGGTTTGAAACCGTAAATGCTGACTCCCGCATTGTTGTACATTTTGCGCAACTGCACGAATTTATCCATGGACACTTTCGCACGCCATTCGGCCATTTTGGTCGCGTACTCCTTTTGGATGGCTTTTTGCTCGTCCGTCATTTCAGGCCGCTTGCCATCCGGCCCGGGTGCGAGGTTTGGGCGCGGCGGGGCTTCCGGCGCTCCCGCGAACGACTCGCCGGTAGGCCCCATCAGCTCAATGGCGCTGATATTGGTTTCAATACAGTATTTCAAAATATCCTCGGCGCTGCCGGGCAGGCTCCGCCACGAATAGGTAATGGCCCCTACCTGCACGCCGTTGAACAGCGAATTGGGCTTGCCGAGTTTTTTAATATAAGCTGGTGCACCGAAAATAGGCGTGCGCGCCATCACGAAACCCGCCGCCGCAAGGGCCGAGGTGCCTAGAAAACGGCGTCTAGAAATGTCCAGGTCTTCCATAAAGTCAGGTTGGTTGTTTGAATATCGTTTAGTAGTACCGTCCGACATACTTGTTCTCCACGATCAGCTTCTTCATTTTCGCGGGGTCGATCGGCCCTTGCTGCGAATAGACGATTTTGCCTCCAGGTTCCACAAGTATGGTATATGGTAAAGCGCCCTGCCATTTCGAATCTACCGCTTCAATGAGCTTGTATTTGTCCTCGATATTGAAAATATAATTTTTATTGGAAGCAAACTTGCCTTGCAGGAATTTCAGCGCCTTGTCTTTTTTATCGGGGTTATCCGCGCTGATCGAGATGAATTCAAAATCCCTGCGGCGGTACATATGGTGCATCGCCATGAAGTCCGGGAACTCGGTCACACACGGCCCGCACCAGGTCGCCCACACATTAATGAGCCGCAGTTTGTCCGATTTGTTCTGGATCAGTTCTTTCAACCCTGCTTCGTCGATTGTTTCCAGCATCACGGGCTCTTTCGCCCAGGCTGTTTGCTCTTTCTTCACGTTATCCTCTTTCGACGCCCATTTCATCGAGCAGCCGAACGTCTTGGTAGTAGGTACGGGCACTGGTTTTCCGGCCAGCAATGCTTCAATGGCGTTTTTCGCGTCCAGGTTTTTCGGCGTACCCGTAGGCTTTTCTACGTCGTCGATCCGGCCGTTGTATTGTAGTTTTCTGGCCTTGTCGAAAATAAAAATATGCGGTGTAGCAACCGGGCCGTACGCCAATGCAATCTTCTGGTCATCGCCGTCGTAGAGGTAAGGGAAATTGTAAGCCATATCCTTCGCCCGGAGCTTCATTTCGTCGTAGGTATCGCTCATATCGGTGTAGCCAAGTTCGTCGAGCAGGATCGCTTTCGGGTCGTTGGAGGATATTGCCACCACCGCCACCTTTTTGGCTTTATAATCGGCAGTGAGCTTTTTGATACGCTCCTCATACGCCTGTGCGGTCGGGCAGTGATTGCAGGTAAACACGATGGCGAGAATATCCGCACCGGCAAAGCTTTTCAGCGAATACCGCTTACCGTCTACACCTGGCAGGTTAAAATCCGGCGCCTGGGTCCCTATCTTCAATGTCTCGGGCTGGTCTGCAGCAAACGCTCCCACCACATTGACACACAATACAATAACAAAAATCAGTTTCTGAAACGCGCGCATAGTTCTGGTTTTTGGTTGAGTTATGAATTTAAACCAAAAGCGGGCTCATTGCAATAAATTAC
>DATMSL010000155.1:0-1939 GCA_035565435.1 Dyadobacter sp.
CCTTCCAGTATGCCATTTCCTGCACCGGCGCGCCCTCTCCACTTGCACAGGCCTTCCAGGATGAGGACAAGTCGATATGCACAAATCAGCTCACCCTGGGGTTTATGGCTATTGAGGACTACCGTTACAAGAGCCAGGTCACAGAACGCATAAAAAAGGAATATTTCCCATCGGGCATAGTGGAAACAAAGGAAAATTTTTCCTATAAGAATGGCTATAAGAGGTTTGACACGCAGGCCACGCTCAACTCTTCCGGAGAGCTGCTGGAAACCCGATACCTGTATGCCGATGACAGCCAAATGCCCGCGGCCACAACACCCTACAAGGCCGAACTCATCGCAAGGCACATGACAGGCATACAGCTAAGGACCGAAAGTTACAGGAACGGTCTGCCGGTTGCCGCACAGGAAACCAGGTACGGGATGTTCACGCTGCCGGCCGACCCGTCAAACCCGGCGCCTCCTGCCGTAGGCAACACACTGCTCCCGCAATACATCTATGCAAAGAAAGGGGACAATCCTTTCGAGAAGAAGCTTACCTTCGACAGCTATGACAGCAGGGCCAACATTACCCAATACACCCAGGACGGCGGCGTGCCGGTGTCCTTCGTATGGGGCTATAGAAAAAGCCTGCTGGTTGCCAAGATTGAAAACATGGCCTATGCGGCAATACCCCCGGGCCTGATAGCCGCCGTCCAGAACTATTCGGACACCACCATGCCACATAACGAGCTCTCCCTGCTGTCCTCCCTGGAAGACCTGCGTATTACTGCCTCAGCCTTTGGAGCCATGATGACCGGATACTCCTATAAGCCCCTAGTCGGGATATCGGCCACCATAGACCCGAAGGGCGAGAGAACCTACTACCAATACGACACTTTCGGAAGGCTGATAACGGTCAGGGACCACAATATGGACCTGATTTCCCAAAACAAGTACCATTACAGGACACAAAACTAGACCGCCATGAAAAACACACCATCACTATATATAGCCTGCCTGTTTGCCATAGCCGTACAGGCACAGGACCAGAACTATGTCAGGACTACCGCATACAAGACCAAGGTATGGGACACCATACCCTCGCCGACCGCAGCACAGGCAACTGTCCAAACCACCTTCCTGGACGGACTGGGCAGGCCAATACAGCAGCGCGCCCACAGGCAGCTCGCAGAAGGAACCGACCTGGTGACCCACTTTGCCTACGATGCCTTCGGAAGGCAGGCAAAGGAATACCTGCCCTATCCCGTTTCCTTTTCCCTCGACTACGAATCGGGTGCGGAAGCAGGAACGACGGCCTTCTACGGCACCCCGATAGCCGGGATGGAAACGACATCCAACCCCTATAGCGAAAAGCTTTTCGAGAACTCCCACCTCAACCGCGTGCTGAAGCAGGCCGCTCCCGGCAATCCGTGGGCAATGGGCTCCGGGCATGAGGTAAAAATGGGCTACGACACCAATACCGCAGCCGACGCGGTAAAGAACTATTCCGCAACGGCCACCTGGAACGGCACGGCCAAAATTTACGACGTCTCCCTCTCCTCTGCCAATTATGCCGCAGGGCAACTTTACAAAAGCACCGTAAAAGACGAAAACTGGACTTCCGGCCCGAACAATACCACGGAAGAGTTTAAGAATAAGGAAGGACAGCTGGTATTGAAAAGGACCTATGAGTCCGGGATAAAACACGACACCTACTACGTCTATGACCAGTTCGGGAACCTTTCCTATGTATTCCCTCCATTGGCAGACAACCCGGCCACTCAATTGGACGACCTGTGTTACCAGTACAAATACGACCACCGCAACAGGCTGGCCGAAAAAAAGCTTCCCGGCAGGGAGTGGCAGCTTATGGTCTACGATAAAATGGACCGCCTAGTGGCCACCGGGCCTACGCCTTCCCCTTTTACCGGCACATTAAAGGGCTGGGTAATTTCCAA
>DATMSL010000156.1:0-10874 GCA_035565435.1 Dyadobacter sp.
CGGTTTAGCCACATGAAGGCGCCGTTGATGCTCTCCGGTAAAAAATACGACATCATCGACCTGGGTTCGGATGGAGCACCTGGTAAGACTGTGACGGTTTACCTCGAGAATGACTCGATTCAAATAAGGAACGACAATTTCCCTTATGAAGAAAAGCACTTCTTTCCGCTGCAACTGGCAGGGAAGAACTACAAATTGCGGCTGCGTTTCAACAACGTGACGGCTTCATTTCCCTATGCATATATTCGTGAAAACCGGGGACGAGCGTTGGTTGAGGTCCCGGAAACTTTTGAATTGGCCAATATCTTGCTAATGCTCTCTCCTCCGGCGAAAAAAATGGGCGGTATGGTCGACACCGGTCAATATCACGACGAAGTCATAGCCTATTTTAAACCGTATTTAGGGCACCCGGTTTTCAAGGTTTTGGATGTCCGCGAGGCAGAATATTCAAATAATTACTATGAGTTCAGGGATAACAGCATCTGTTACGAGTTCAGTGGTGACAAATTGGTGCCAACTCAGTATTTTCTTGTATACGGGTCGGACGATTCAACCTATTCCAATGCATTCCGCAGTAATGTCGGACTGGTTGCTGATTTTGCCAGACAGTCGAATTTCAGGGCTTTTTATCAAAGCCATTTGCCGTATTATCATGAACTCATAGCGCAGCAAGCGGAATGGAGTGATGTGCCGGGAATGCAGCGATGGCTGGGTAAGCAATTCTCCCAACGCGGATTTGATACTTCCAAGCTGATTTTTTCACCCATCATAGGTTCCCGACACAGCACGCAGCAGTTCGGAGGATCCGATGAGAATAGCAAATCATTCCACGAGATGATTCTTTTTGTCAATGGGCCTAACATATACAATGCGGCGTCGGAGCTGAATGAGCAACAACGTCGCGGCGTGTTGGCAGGCATTATTTTCACGGAGGTGGATCACAATTACGTGAACCCGAGAACGGATAGTTTCAAGGCTCAGATAGACAGTATTTTTGGCAACAGAGACTTTTGGGCTCCTGTTTCCAAGACTTCTTTTTATTCAAAGCCGGCGTACATTTTCAACGAGTACATGACGCACGCGCTGTTTTCCCTTTATGCGCTCGATACCTTTGATGCATCGACGGCAAAATTCCTGATTGCCAGACGCGAAGCGCTGAATGTCGAAGGACGGGGCTTCGCGAAATTCAGAGAATTCAATACAGCTTTGATGAAGATAAAAAAGGAAAATCCGGATACGCCGGTAGCCGACTTATACCCAAAAATCATAGACTGGTGCCGGTCGTTTGCGAAGCGGTAACGGCTGGTGCAAAGCTCCGGCTTGCACACCCTATTCGCAGGCCTCTTGCCGGTCAGGAATGCAACATCGTTATGTATCGACCGGCCGGAAGCCTGCGAGTAGTAGGCACGAAGCAAGAGATTTGCGCCATGGTGTCATTTTCGTTCCATTTTCGCTTCTTCCAAAAAGTGCTTTCCGCGGTTGCGGTAGGCGTGGATTCCGTTGCTGATCAGGATAATCGCCGAAACAATGAGCGCGGCATTGACGACGGCCGGTGTGGTGTCCCAGTTGGCTACTGCAACGGCTATCAATGCCCACACGCCGACCATCGCCGATTCACGCAGGTTGCGTGCCCATGTGAGGCCCAGGTATATGATGCCCGCGATACAAATCATGATCACGGTCCACGCTACGGGTGACAGGCCAAAGCCGTTCCAGCCGATTTTGGTGAAATAGGCCGCTACGTTGGCAATGAGCGCCACCGAAATCCATCCAAGGTAAATGGCGAAAGGCCACCAGGTCAATGCAATTTTTTTAATGGGTATCACATCCATTTCCATGCGTGTGCGGACGATGATCAGCCATAACGAAGCCAGCAGCACGGTCATGATCAATACCGAAAGCCCCGTGAAATCGTAAAGCCACGCCATGACCCAGGCCGAGTTGGCAACGCAGGAAACCACAAACAGCCAGCCGATCTGTTCTACTACCACCGGCGTTTCGCGTCTGCCGGAAATACCGCGCGCCTGGTACACGACAAATGCAGCCAGCAACAGGTAAATCACGCCCCAGATGGAGAATGCGTAGCCCGATGGCGTGAAGAAGTTTTGGTACCGGGCCGAGACGCTGGCCATCGTGCTGTTGTTGAAAATGCCGGTATTGGATAGGTAGTTGATCACCACCGTGACGATCAATGCGATGATATTAGCTGCTTGCAACGTCTTTTTCATAGTTTTTGCTGATTCCTGTTGATTTATTGGCGAATTGACGCAATGGCACGAAGCTCCGGCTTCGTACCTGTTATTTGAAGGCCTCCGGCCGATCCCTACCGAAAGACGGTTTGGGCTAGCTGACCGGCCAGAGGCCTTCGAATAGCAGGCACGAAGGAAGGCCTTCGTGCCATTGCGGTATTTCAAAAATTATGCCTTTTGCAAACAAAAAAAGACGCCGCCAATCAGCGCCGCCCTTTCCGAATGATTCTTATCTATCTTACAAACCTAAATGCTATTCTTTGGCGAGCAATCCCGGGTAGACAGTCCCGTCTGCCGATGGGAACTCGATGTTCAGCAGCTTCGCGATCAGTGGGGCGATGTCCTGCAAGCCCATTTCAGGGATTACCGCGCCTTTTTTGATACCCCGGCCAAATGCGACGAAACCCGTCTGAATCTCTTTGAAATCGGGGAAGAAGCCGTGAGTACCGCCGCTCGCCGCGCGTACGAAATCGCCCGTTGCTGCATTACCGATCGTAAAGCCTTGCTTCGGTGCGAGAGCGAGGGCTGCATTCGGGTCGGAGCCCACGGCGTCGAGCGCCGCGCGGTCTTTCACTTCGAACATGGCTTTTTGGGCAACGGGTAGTTTTGCAAGCGCGGATTTTACCTTTTCAAGCGTCTGGGCATCATTTTTGTCTTTCAGATGCAGGAACGATGAGCCGCCGGAAGCGTGGAAATAGGCTTTCCAGGCCGAGGGGTTCTTCGGATCGTACAAGCCCGCCTGCGCGAGGAGTACATTGGGTGAAAGCGATGAGTGAATGTCCACAAACCCGTGGTCGCCGGTGACGATCACCGTGGTTTTTTCTTTAATACCCGCCTTGTCAATGGCTTCCAGAATGGCTTTAATGCCCCGGTCGACGCTGGTTAATGCGGCGCGTACCCTATCGCCGTCACGGCCCTGCTCGTGCTCGAAATGGTCGACAGCTACCAGGTGTACCGCCAGGAACGAGGGCTTATATTTGCGGATAATGTAGGCGCTTGTGCGGGAAAGGTTATCGTCGATGCTTAGGTATTCGCCGTCGAAGTCGATCTCTTCCAGTTTGCCGGTAGCATTCTGCTGGATTTCCTCGTAAAAACCTTGCGGGTTCGAGTTCTCGCTGAGCGCTTTGGTCATGTTGCGCCTGCCGCCTTTGGTTTCAGGCAAGTACCAGTATTCCGGAATGTTGTAATTGGCCGGCCCGCCGACGGACACCGGCCAGAATACCGACGCGGTGGAAAGTCCTTTTTCCTTCGCCGCGCTGAAAATGGTAGGCACTTTAATGGTCTTGTAATCCCAGATCCATTTGCCTGTCACTTCCAGCGGTTCGGGAGGGGTATTGTAGTAAACACCGTGCTTGATCGGCTTCACACCCGTGATCATGGTCGTGTGAGAGGGGTAGGTGACGGTGGGGAAAACGCCGGTCACCCCGTCGGCATAAGCGCCGGTGGCCATTCCCTGCCGCAAGTTCACCATCGACCAGGAGGCGTCTTTGTAGAATTCGGGTCTCAGTCCGTCGATGCTAATCAGGATTACGTGCGGGTCCTGTGCGCGAAGGCTTTTGAAAGTGAATGTGGAAAGGGTTAAGAGCAGGATTAGTTTTTTCATAGGAAATGCACTCGTTAGTTCAATTTCCGGCTCCCCGCGCAGGTACGCATGAGGAGCCGGTTTTTGTATTAATCCAAAACAATCAGAAAGAGTAGCGCAGCCCCACCTGGATCTGGTAAGGGTTGCCGTTCAGGCTTGATACCCCTGCGCCTTTGTTGACATTGTACACAAACTCATTCTTCGTCTTATCGAAGCTCTTGATCGTGTAAAAGGTTTGCTTGCCCAGGTTGGTCCCCACGCCCCAATCCTTGTTCAGAAGGTTAGCGAAGTTAAACACGTCGATCGACGCTTCGATACCATGTGTTTTGTAGATTTTGAAGCGCTTGCCCAAACGAACGTCGAACACGCCGTAGAACCCATTCACACCGCCGTTTCGCTCCGCGATTTTACCCGTGTTGTCGCGGATGTAGGTCTTGATACTTTCTTCTGCGTCAGGATTATCCATGATGGATTTCAGCGCAGTGCGAATGTATTCAGGCGTTGCAGCGCTATTATAGTCGTACACGTAAGGCAGGTCATTCGAGGACACGAAATCACCGTTCATGTTTCCGCTCACAGCCAGCGAGTAGCGGGTACCGCCGATGCCCGAGTAGCGCACGCCGAGTGTAATACCCCAGAAGCTCGGTGCGGTACCGTACACCACCACCTTGTTGCGGAACTGGTTGTTGGCATAATTCATGCGGCTCAGGTCGCGAGGGTCGTCGATCACCATCTGGTCGAGGGTAGCGGTGTTGGCCACGTTACCATTGTAGGAAGTATTGTCTTTCGAATCGTTCCAGGTGTAAGAAGCGGTGATCTGTCCGTCGCGGAAGTACTTGAAAGTACCGTCGATCACCAATGCATACTGGTTTTTCTTGCCATCGCTCACAAGTTCCAGCACGCGGCCGACCTGTTTGGTCCGGCGGCTGTTGAGCCAGTTGGTAGCACCATTGGTAGCATTAATGGTCTCGGCAGGCACGTATACGCCGCGGTTGGCTTCGGCACCGATACGGAAGAATGGCTCATCCACCATGTTGCGGTCGATGTACATGTAGTTGTTGCGTGCCCACGAGGCATATCCGCTGATACCTACCCGCAAGCGGTCGCTGAAAAAGTGATTGTATGAAAAATTGGTTTTGTATACAACAGGAACCTTGGCGTCGGGGCTGTTGGTGTTGATCGTGATCAGACGCTCGACGCCCGGGATATTGAAAAGTTCCGCGCCGGGCGCTTTGCTTGGGTCCTGGCGGTACAAGGGGAAGTTAGGCGAAGGAACGAGGTCGCCCTGGATTTCCACCGAAGCCACTTTGGAACCATCGAACAGCATATTGTTCACCATCGAATAGGGGTTCAAAGCCGATCCGAAAACACCGGCACCGACCCGGATTACGTCTTTGCTCTGCTCGTTGACATCCCACGTGAATTGTACGCGCGGCTGCAATTGCAGCGTGTTGATACGGTTGTTGGTTTTGATACCGAGCTCGTCGAAAACTACCTGGCTGAAATTCGCGCGGTTGAGGTATACGGTATTGTCCAGGCGCAAGCCGGCGGTCATATCCAGCCCGATGCCCAGTTTGGTATCCATCTGCGCGTACAAACCGGTGCTGAGAGACTTCACTTTGTTGCTCTGATCTTCATTCAGGTAAATTTCGCGGGCGTAGCGGTAGGGTTTCAGGTTATTGAAATTATCCATTCCCGTAAAATAGAAACGACCGTTCATCTCGCTGCCGTAGCGGGAATGCATCAGGTTGTACATCATGTCGATACCGAACGTGAAGTTGATCTTCCCGGTATTGTAATACAAGTTATCCATGGCCTGCACCACAGTTCCCTTGAACCACTCGGGCGAAAAACGCTGCCCGCCGATCTGGATCGAGGCCAGGTAGTTGGCTGTGCCGGAAACAGATTCAACGTTTTCCACAATCGCACGAGGGATACCGGCCGAAGGAAGTTCGGAACTTGGAAGCACCTGCACATCCTCATAGAAATGCTGCACTTTTAGTTCGTTGATCGTACGAGGGTTCAGCGTCGTGCGAAGCGAGGCCATGAGGCTGTTATCGAATTTTTTGCGATCGATGTAGGACTCGTAGAAATTGATATTAGAGTTATCGCCTTCCGAAAGCGCATCGTTCTCGATCACCATGTTGTTGCGGATCGTAAGGAGGTTTTTGGCGTTCAGCTGCCAGTCGATACGGGCAAAAATCGCGTCGGTACCTTTCGCTTTGTCAAATGCGCCGAACTGCGGGTTGTTCGAAACGCCATATTTGTCGCGTGCAATGCCTACGAAACGTTCCAGGGTAGCATTGGTAACCTTGTTGGCTGCCTCGTCGGCAGGGCTGAGAATGTTGGCAATGTAAAGCGGACGGGAGTCGGCCTGATGGTCCCATGCCACGAAGAAATGCGCCTTATCCTTGATGATAGGCCCGCCGAGTGAAAATCCGTATTGGTAGGTCGAAAACTCCTGTGTTCTTTTGTTTCCGCGAAGGTCGTATTTGCTGGAAAGCGCGTCGTTACGCATATACGTGAACGCGCTGCCCGAGAGCTTGTTGGTACCCGATTTGGTCACAGTGCTGACGGTACCGCCACCCGCACGGCCCATGGTCACATCGTACTCGTTGGTAACCACTTTGAACTCGCGGATGGCTTCCATCGAGATCGAATAGGCACCGGAAGTACCATTACCGGCGATGGTGCCGCGTGAGGTCATCCCGTCGATGGTGTAATTGGTCGAAGAAGCGAGCTGACCGCCCAGGCTGTTACCGTTAGTCAATGGCGACAGGTCCATGAGGGAGGTAAAGCTCCGGCCATTTACCGGCAGGCGGGCAATGTCGCGTGCGGTAACGGGCGTAGAGGCGCCCAGTGTTACTACTGTGTTTTTCAATGAGTTGGCTACAATGTCGATAGCTTTCAATTCATTGGAAGCTGCTTCGAGCGCGAAGTTCAGGCGCAATTGGTCGCCCTGGTTGAGTGAATATCCGGTCTTTTTTTGCTCACCATAACCGATAAACGACACCGTGATGGAGTAGGGCGAACCTAGAGGCAACTGCTTGATTATGTAATCGCCGTTCGCGTCGGTAACCGTTCCTGTGCTGAAACCGGTCGATTCGTTTTTGACATAAACCGTAGCACCAACGACCGGCCCGGCCTGTCCTTCGCTGACCTTCCCGACAATGGACGCTTCATTCCCCTGTGCCCGCGTTTCGGGTCCCCAGAGCAGGAGGAATGCGCACAGTCCGAGACATGCAGTAATTAATTTCATCATTTTTCTGTTCGTTTGGTTATTGGTACTTCGTTCAAATGCATTGCGTAGGCGCGGCCTCCGAAGCTACGGCGCCGTAACCCGGAAACAGGGACGTGTTTCGGTTCGCAGTTATGGGTACTGCCGCTTGATCGTATACGTATAGAGAGGGGAAGTTTTGACCGCTAAATCCGCCACAAAAGTAGGCTGGCAATGTTATCAATCCGTTAACGGCACGTTACGGTTGGGTTAACATTGTGAAAGAGAATGAAAGTATTTTAAATGAAAGTAAATTAAAATAAAGTACTATTGGAAGGATAGCTGTGCGGCTGCTACCGCAGGTAGTGTAGCCAATTCGATGCGCAGGTTTACTTGAAATACACTGTCATGGTGCCGGATAGCCAGATCATAGCGGCCGGGGTAAATGAGGTCGAGGCGTCGCTGTACATTTTTGAGACCTATGCCGCCGTAATACACGGCCTGCTTTGTCGCCAGGGGAGAGGAGCTGTTGGAAACCTCAAATTCAAGGATATTTGCCTCCGTGTGCAGGTGGATTTTAATCAGGCTGTCCCGGTCCTTGTCCTTCGGAATATGTTTGAAAGCATTTTCAACAAACGTCATTAAAATAAATGGGGCAATACCTGTGGCAAGAGGGAGTTCATCCGGAATATCGGTGATGACAGTCACACTGGTATTCTGGCGTAGTTTTTCAAGCGCGATGAAGTTATGGAGATAGGCGATTTCCTTGTCGATCGGAACGAGCTCGTCGTTGCATTCATACAAATGGTGCCGCAGCAATTCCGAGAATTTCGCCAACGAGCAGGACGCAGCGTCGGGATTTTTATGAATAAGGAAAAAGATCGAATTAATGCTGTTGAACAGGAAATGCGGGTTGAACTGGTATTTCAAAAAACGCAATTCAGTTTCAAGTTTCTCCTTTTCCAGCAGCTGTTTCCGCCGCTCGGTACGGATCCAGTTTTTGGTGAGTTTAATGCTCATCGCAAGGGTGGTACTCGCCAACGTGGAGGGCATCGCCTCACCGAAAAAATAAAAGAAACAATTGGAGCCCCTTCCGAAGAGTGTTTCCACCGATTGATGCGCGAGCCAGGCGCTCACATAATAGCCCGAAACAATCGCCAGGGCCGTAGTCAGCAGGGTTATGCCCAGGTAACAGATGTAGGATTTGAGCCGTCCTTTTTCAAGATATTTGGGGATGAGGTGATACAAATTGAAGTACACTGCCACCGCTTGCAGCACCACATAGAACGCGAACTTGACCGCATAAGGCGAAAAAAGAATGCTATGCGCAGCCTTCCACGGGTTGCCCATCGCGACCACCCACCACAAATAGTGATAGGCGAGCCAGAAAGGAATGTGGTACAGTTTGGAAACGGCCTTTTGCATACCCTAATTTATCAAATATTGGAAAGTAAAGGCAATTTCCTGACGCGCTTGCCCGTCGCTGCGAAGAATGCGTTCGCCAGTGCGGGTGCAATGGGCGCCACGCCGGGCTCGCCGGCACCACCCATTTTCCCGTCGTCTTCAACAATGTGTACCTCTATAACCGGGGCTTCTTCCATTCGAAGGATGCGGTAATCGTGGAAATTGCTTTGGCGGATAAAGCCATTTTCAATTGATATTTCACCGAATAATGCCGCGGTAAGTCCGTAAATGATGCCGCCTTCGATCTGGGCCTTCACGCCGTCCGGATTTACCGCGAGCCCGCATGCGATGGCGCATACCACACGGTGGACTCTCAGGTTCCGGTTGGAATACGATATCTCGACAACCTGTGCCACCACACTGCCCATGGCTTCGTGAACGGCCATGCCCCGGAAATGTCCCGCCGGGAGTCCGGCGGACGACGCATGATCCCAGCCTGCTTTGTCGGCAGCGGTGGTTAATGCGGCGAGATGCCTCGGATGGCTGGCCAGCAGCTTTTTGCGGTATTCGACCGCATCGATGCCTGCCTGGAAAGCCAGTTCGTCGATCACCGTTTCCATCACGAAGGCCGTATGCGTGTTACCGACCGAGCGCCAGGCCAGCACCGGGACATTGTTGGCAGTCGTATGCAGCGTGACAGCGTGGTCGGGACAGTGGGCAATGTAGGGCGAGCCGTTTACGCCGTCGATCGTGCTGTAATCGAGTCCGTTGGGTGCGATGTCTTTTTCGAGGACCGTATTCACAAAAAGTGACTGACCGACCACATCGTGTTTCCAGGCCACGGGCATCCCGGCCGCATCCGTTCCCACTTTGACCTTGTGCAAATACACCGGCCGGTAATAGCCGCCGCGGATATCGTCTTCCCGTGTCCAGATCAACTTGATAGCCTCGCCGCTCGCCTGGGCAATGTGCACCGCCTGCATTACCCAGTCGTTCCCGAACGAGCCGCGCCGGCCAAAACTGCCGCCGATGGCTGGCGTGTAAAGGGTTACCTGCTCGTCTTTGAAGCCCAGGGATTTCGCCACTTCCTGCCGGTGCAGCGCATTGGATTGGGTAGCCGTCCATATCTCACATTTATCGGCCGACAGTTTTACGGTGCAATTGAGGGTTTCCATAGGCGAATGGGCGAGGAATGGAAAACAGAACTCCTGCTTATAGACTGACAGGGCTCGCTGCCAGGCGCTTGCAACATCGCCTTTGGCTTGTGCGACCCTGCCCGGTTGGTCAGCTACCTCACGGTATTGTGCGAATAGCTGCATGGTATCGGCGTTACTATTGCCTTGGGTGTCCCATTCAACATGCAGCGCTTTTCGTCCTTGTATGGCTGCCCAGGAGTGGTCGGCGACCACGGCGACGCCCTCCGGCACCTGCATCACTTTCCGGACGCCCGGAATGCGCAGTGCCTCCGACGCATCGAAGGATTTGACCTTCCCATTAAATACCGGGCAGCGTTCGAGCACGGCGGTAAGCAATCCGGGGAATTGAATATCAATGCCATACAGGGCTTTCCCATTCACTTTATCCGGCACGTCGAGCTTTCGCGAAGGTTTGCCGTGCAGGTGCCCGATCAGCTTCCATTCTTTGCGGTTGCGGAGTTTTACTGCGGGAATCGGTAGCCGGGCGGCGTCCGCGGCCAGGGAGCCGTAACTGAATCGCGTCGTTCCAGCTTGCACGTAGCCTTCGGCAGTAGTGCATTGTTCCGGCGCAATGCCCAGGCGCTGCGCGGCCGCCTGCACGAGCATCGTACGCGCGATGGCGCCTGTGGTGCGATAGCGGTCGAACTCGGATTTGACGGTATCCGAACCGCCGGTGGAAAGTACCCACATGCTTTCTTCAATGGGTGGTCCTTCGATCACCCGATGCTCCACACGGATGCGTGCCCAGTCGCAATCCAGTTCCTCGGCAATGAGCATGGCGAGCGTCGTCCAGATACCCTGGCCCATTTCCACTTTATTGAGCATAATGCGGATCGAATCGTCGGTGTCGATCCTGAGCAGCGCATTGGGTGAAAAGCCGGTTGCGGGTAACGCAGCTGCGGCGGATCTCGAAGGTACGGAAAAGGAAAGTAAGAGGCCGCCGGTGGCCAGCGCGGCTGTTTGTATAAAATCACGGCGGTCCATAGGGCATACGATAAAAGTTCCGCTGTAAAAGAATGGCACAAAACTTTGGCAGGAAAATTGTTTTGACGAGGCGTTGATGGTAAGGGATCAAATGCAGTTTACGGATGAAGTCTGCGAGCAACTGCCGCGGTAATCACTGCTGGTTTGATTTTTGATATAGACGGATCTTTTTCATCACAAACCATGAATCATGGCACATATCATTTTGGGCGCGTCGGGCCGGGTAGGTTCGGCGGTTGTAG
>DATMSL010000157.1:0-4364 GCA_035565435.1 Dyadobacter sp.
GTAATGGGATAAGCAATGATACCCCTTAAAGTTTTCGACTTATTCATTCGGTTATAATAATTTGTATTTCAAATATTTAACATCAATACATTAAACCACTTAAAGGTCGCGTCCTTCTTCCTCACGGAGCGCTACACCCAGATTTTGAAGTTGCGGCGCATTCTCACATGCCAGGTAGCGGGCAGGTTCGGTGTCGCTCAGGTTCTGGTGACGGTGCCATGCCCAGCTCGGAATGTAAACCGCGTCACCTGCCTGCCATTCGACGCGTTCCCCTTCGACTTCGGTATAACCTTTTCCTTCGAGCACGTACAAAACCGTTTCATAGGTATGGCGATGGCGGTTGGTAAGTTGGCCGGGCAACAGGCCGCCGATCGTCATGCTGACATTTTTGGTAGGCAAATCCACGAAGAATACCGGGTGCTTCCTTTCCGTAGAAAACTGGTTGTGCTCCCCGGCCTGCTCCACATTGCGGTGAATGAGTTTTTCGGGCTTCACATACACGGGACGTGCGAAGGTCTGGTGAAAATCTTTGGAGCTGAATTGCTGCATCTTTGTTTCCATGGTTCACAATTTTTGAGTGTTGTTGCATGATTGCGACACAAAACAACCTTATCTTTGGACCAGCTTACTGGTTCAGATTTCACAAAAACAAGTAGTCCAGATGTTGAGACCCTGGGAGCTCGTCATACCGCTCGACCGCGGGGAGGAGAAGGCTGTGTACATGCAGATCGCCGACGCCTTAATTGCGGCCATTCAGAGCGGGAAGCTCGTTGCGGGCAGTATTTTGCCGGGGAGCCGCCAACTTGCCACGCAACTGAATGTAAACCGCAACACGATCGTGGAGGCGCTGGACGTGCTCATGGCCGAAGGCTGGCTGGTATCGAAAGAACGGCGCGGGATATTTGTGGCGGATGTACAGCCGGCGACTTCGTTGGAAGAGTCATTGGTCAGGAAGTCAGGTATTGTCAGGGAGTTGGATGTGAAGCCTTCGGTCGTATTCGATGACGGCCTGCCCGACAGCGCTTTGGCGCCGATCGACGAGTTGGCCCGCGCCTATCGGCAGATTTTCGCGCGCAAAGGACGTTGGCAAATGATGGGCTACCGGCATGAGGCAGGCGATCCCGAGTTCCGGGAGGCCATTGCCCAAATGCTGAATTACAAAAGGAGTATGCGGCTCTCGGCCGACCAGGTGTTCATTACCCGCGGCAGCCAGATGGCCATGTTCCTCGCCGCACATGCATTGCTGAAACCCGGTGACCATGTGCTGATTGAAAATCCGGGCTACAAACCGGCCTGGGAGGCTTTCGCGCACGCGGGCGCGAACCTGCTACCGGTGAACGTGGACGCGCACGGGATCGTGATCGATGAAATCAGGGATTATCTGAAACAATATCCCGGCATCAAAGCGGTGTACATCACCCCGCACCACCAGTTTCCTACGACAGTCACGCTCAGCCTGAGGCGCCGGATGGAGCTCGTTGCATTGTCTAACGAACACGGTTTCATGATGATCGAGGACGATTATGACCACGAATTTCATTTCAGTCCGCGCCCGGTAATGCCCGTGAGCAGTCTCGAACAGGCGCGTAACTATGTGTACATCGGCACGATGAGCAAGATCGTAGCGCCTGCGTTACGGATCGGCTACCTGGCTTCCCGCGCCTCGGTAGTCGATAAGGTCACGAACCTTCGCAAGATCATCGACGTACAGGGCGACTATATGATGGAGCAAGCTGTTTTCCAACTGATCCGCGACGGTGAAATACGAAGGCATTTAAAAAGGACAACATCCCTTTACAAATCCAAAAGAGATAATTTTGAGAAACTGCTGCTGCAATTCTTGTCGGATAAAGTGGATTTCACCAAACCGGAAGGCGGGCTGGCATTCTGGGTCACGCCAAAGGAACACGTCGACCTGGTGCAACTTGCGGCGATATTGAAACAAAAAGGCATTGCGTTGATTTCGCCGGACACGTTTTGTTACAAAGGCTTTGCGAATGGATTCCGGCTCGGATATGCGTCTCTATCCGAAGCGCAAATGCAGGAAGGTATCGAGGCCATAGCAGCCAACTGGCCCTCATGACCATACCCGACCACACCTGACCACACATGACCACACATGACCACACCTGACTACACCTGACTACACCTTAAACTAACCACACCTAACCAAACCTGACTATTTCCCGACTAACAGCCATCATTAAAAACTCCATCCGCCAAAATGATCCGACAAATATTCGAATTCAAAAAGACCGACCGCAAATGGCACATTCCCGTACTGGCTGGCCTATGCGTGGGCATTCCGATCCTGGGCGGGTACTTTACGGGCGCGATGGCGGGCGGAAAACTGGCATCAATGTCCGCGCTGGTAATCCTCTATGTGCACACCTTCAGCATTTCGGGCGGGATGGTAACACTCATGACCTGCTCGTTCGGTATGATGCTCTCGTTCCTGATGGGGGCGATTTTCGGGTTCAATCCTTACATCGGCGCATTGGCACTCGGGCTATTTGCGATGGGCGTGCATCTGGCATTGTTCTACCTGAAAATGAACCGGCCGCCCGGGAATTTCTTCTTTATCATGATTGCATCCGTGGCGCTCTGCATGCCCTTTGACTGGCAAAAGATCCCGTCCAGTATCGGTTATATCGGCATTGGAACTGTCATTTCCTGCCTGTTGGGCTTGGGCTACACCTTACTGGTCGTCAGGAATAACACCGACGCTCCGGCGCATTCGAAAAGCAAATATGTGAACCTGGTCGAATCGGCTACTTTCGGGTTTATGGTCGGGTTTTCGTTGCTGATCGCCCATTTGCTGAAACTTGAAAACCCGTATTGGGTACCCACTTCCTGCGCAGCAGTGATGCAGGGAGCGAGTACCCAGCACGTCTGGCAAAGAGGTTTGCAGCGCGTGCTGGGTACATTAATCGGCCTGGGAGTAGCTTGGATGCTGCTTTTAATGCATCCTACCCCGCTGATGATATGCGTGAGTATCATCATTTTGCAAGTAATTATTGAATTTCTCGTGGTCAGGAATTACACGGTGGCGGCGATTTTCATCACCGTGCTCACCATTTTCCTGGCCGAATCAGGCAGTGATCTGTCCGTCAGTCCAACCGGACTCATTGCCACCCGCTTCATCGACATCCTCATCGGAAGCGTCATCGGCGCGCTTGGAGGCTGGATCCTGTACAACGAGCGCGTGCACTGGATAGCCACCCGGCAGATCCGCAAAACCAAAATCGCCATTTCAAGAAAAAAGTGATTTAATGACAACTCCGACCAAAACCTGACCATCCCGAACAACGCCTACCCCAACTCCTCCAACACCTTCTCCAACAGCGCTTTCGTTTGCCGGATGCCTTCGTCGTTGGTAGGTTTCGTCGTATCGCCGCCCATATCGCGCATTAGGCCACCTTCGTATTCAATCCCCACAATGCCGTTGTTCCAGCCTGAATCCTTGATGATTTTGAAGATTTTGATAAAATCCGTCTCCGGGTCATTGCCATTCGCATCGAACTGGTGTGTTTTAGCACTAATACCTTTCGCGTAAGGCATCATTTTACGCACGCCGTCGTATTTATCGTGCTCTTTCACACATTTGGTAGCCATAAAACCTTTGATATCCAGCGTTTCGGGCTTACTCCGCTCTGCGCAGAAATTCCCGAAATCCGGCAGCAGGCCTTTGTTCGGCGCTTTTAGCTGTTTCATCACACCTACCAGCCAGTCGGGATCGGTAGAAACGCCGAAGTGGTTCTCGACGATCACATTCAAACCCGCCTTACCGGCATATTCGAGCAGCTTGCCGTAACCGTCCACAGCGGCCGTAGCGAGCTGCGCAGGCGTACCTTCTTCCTTTTTCCCCGACATCATAGCCATGGCATCGCCCAGGTTCACCCGGATCGACGTGCAGCCGAGGAACTTAGCCGCGTCCACCCACGGGTAATGGGCCTCTACGGCCTTCATACGCGCCGCATCGTCCAGAGCCGTCAAGTTTTCGCCGTCGACCATAATGAGGTGGTTTTTCATACCCAGATCGTCGCAGCGCTTTTTCAGCTCATTGAGATAAGTCTGGTCCTTGTGTTTGTTATTGAAAAACCCGGAGACGTATTCCAGTATCGTAATACCGTAATCATTCTTGGCGCGGGCGGGGAAATCCATATTGGTCATCTTGCCACTGAAAAGCTCGGACGCGAACGAAAATTCGGCCAGCGATATGTCAAAACTAAATTTGGCGGCCGCCGTGGTGGCAGCCGGCTCGGCAACCGCCGGCGCCGCTATTAAAGTATCCATTGAAACAAAGCCAAGCCCTGCGGTAGCAAGCCCGAGTTGGCCCAGAAATTGACGACGTGAATTGTTCA
>DATMSL010000158.1:0-14418 GCA_035565435.1 Dyadobacter sp.
TCATCGCTGTCGCTATGCCGATATTCGATTGTTTTTGCCAAAACGCTGTCCCGATAAAAATACAATTTCTTCTGGCTTGACAATCCAAAGTTGAAGGACTCCAAAATGCGGTTCTGCCGGTCAAAGTAAACAGTTTCAATATGCTTGCCGTTTCTCCATTTGGTACGAAACCAGGCGATCTCCTCTGCTGGTGTTTGGAGCCGCGGGATAGCTTTGTCGAGAACATAATCAGCATTCCGGCAGCCAGCCAAAACAGTCCAGATGCTCAAACACAACCTTCTAAAAATGCCTGGCATTACTTTCACTGCTTAAAATTTTACAAATCGTTTACATTCTTTTACGAAAAGGTCGATGGCGCGTTGATTCCGTGTCTTAGTTTGGTCGCCACAAACCAATCCCGACATGCACAAAACCTGTTTATTTTCAGCCCACAATACCGCAAAACTCTTCGCAGTAGCGCTCCTGCTCCTCTCCTGTTCCACCGGAAAAATGAAACAATCTCCGTCCGGCCTTCAATATACCATTTTAAAGAAAGGCAATGGTCCAAAGGCGAAAACAGGGCAAGAAATCCTGCTTTTTGAGACGACGAGTTACCGGACGGGACAGGTACTGTATTCCAATGAAAATACCGCTTCGCCCGTAAAGGTTCTCATTGGGGGCAACCAGGCGACAAAAGCCGTCGATGAAGCGCTTGTCGGAATGCGGGAGGGAGAAATTAAGCAGATTATCGCACCGCCTTATCTGGTCAAAAGAACCGAATATCCCTCCAATGTCCATCCCGACTCCGCGCTGGTGATTAAAATGGTCCTGCACAAAATTTTGTAGCGATTGCTCAAAACGAAAGGAGGCAACTACTTGCGCACCTGCCTCCTTGCTGAACTTTAAATAAAAAGAATCCTATTTCGTGGTCGTTTCCGTCAGTTTAACTTTCACGGAAGTGTAATATAAAGTAGTGGTTGCCTCGAACCCGGAATCGGTTCCGAAAATGAGCCACAGATTGCCGCTGGCATCGGTTTTGCCTTTAAATTCACCGGTTTTCGTGAGCAGCTTGTAACCGAACTTGTCTGTGCCGTTACCGATGTCTCCAATGATTTTCATATCCTTACCATCGTTTTTCTGCTGGATCTTATCAATGTTCATGCGGTAATGGTCCAGATTGTCGACCGTCGTTTTAGGCTCGATCGGCACCGCACCGATCCCCACACTTACGGCGTTCGGCGCACCGCCCGAGCCCAGCCAGCCCTCCGAAGGTGCATCAGACGCAAATTCCAGCGTGAAGGCTGCATTATATTCCTGATTCGGTTTTAGCCCGGCGATTTTCTTTTTGAAATACATAAACAAGTCGTCGCTATGGTTGTTGCCCGAAATGCGGAAGCCCTTTTTCTGGGTGTCGAGCGGAGCCGGCAGGTTCGCGATCCCTTCTTCGAGCTTCCAATCCGTCTCCATTTTCACAGGATAATCCGCAAAACCGGCGGTCCATCCTTTCTTGTCGCCGTTAAACTGGTCGTTAATCTCCATTTCGGAAGGCAGGCCCGGGCCATTATCATCGTCGCTGCAAGCGAGGAACAGGAATGGCAGGCCGAGCATTAGAACTAACTTTTTCATGAGCTGTTATTTGGTTTTTAAATCAGCTAATTGATGCAAAACCGCGTGGATTTGGTTGGAACAAACTCACAAAAGTTATTCCTGCCCGGCCATGTATTTCTGAAAATGAATGATCTAGCTCATATTAAATTTTTAAGTAAGGCTATCAAAACACCCGGTTACAATGTCGCATACCGGGCTGTTCTGCCCTGTTTTTTGCGGTTGAAAAATGTGTAAATGATCGGGAAAACGAGCAGCGTGAGAACGGTGGCCGTAATAAGCCCGCCGATTACCACAATGGCCAGCGGTTTCTGTGTTTCGGAACCGATACCGGTCGACATCGCCGCTGGCAGCAGGCCTATCGCCGCCATCAGGGCCGTCATCACGACCGGCCTGATCCTCGATTTCACGCCCTGCCGCACCGCTTCTTCGAGCGGCATTCGAGCCGCGAGGTTTTTGTTGAATACCGAAATCAATATCACCCCATTCTGGACACATAACCCAAACAATGCGATGAACCCTACACCGGCCGAAATGCCGAAGTTCATATGCGTAACGTGCAGTGCGAGGATCCCGCCTACCAATGCGAAAGGCACGTTGGCGAGCACGAGCCCGGCGTCTTTGGCATTGCTGAACATGATAAACAGCAAAATAAAAATGCCTATCAGGCTCACCGGCACCACCTGCGCCAGCCGGTCGGTGGCGCGCACCTGGTTTTCGAATTCTCCCACCCATTCCACGGAATATCCTTTCGGCAAATCGGTCAGCTTTTCCTTCACGCGCTGCTGGGCCTCGGCGATGGTCCCGCCCAGATCTCTGCCGCGGACAGAAAATTTAACACCGATAAATCGCTTGTTGTTATCCCTGTAAACGAAGGCCGGACCGGTGATTTTGCGGATCGTAGCGATTTCCTTCAAGGGAATTTTGCTGCCGGTGAGCGTCGGGACCATCAGTTGCTGAATGCTTTGCTCATCGGCCCGGTACTCCTCTTTGTAGCGCAGCCGGATATCGAACTTACGCTCGCCTTCATACAAAATAGAGGCCGTCTTACCCCCAATCGCCATTTCGATCACCGCCTGGGCGTCGGCGGTACTCACGCCATATTGTGCCATTTTGTGATCGTGCAGGATCACGCTGATCTCCGGCTGGCCGATATTACGGATCAGACCGAGGTCTTTGATACCATCCACATTCCGCACGGCGTCCATGGCGACGTTAGCGTATTTTTCCAGCTCCTGCAAATCGGAACCGAATATCTTGATACCGTTGCTCGCTTTGTAACCCGCCACCGCTTCGGCCACATTGTCGACGATCGGCTGTGAATAGTTGTACAAAACACCGGGATAGTTACTCAGCAGTTTGTTCATTTCATCGGTCAGCTGCTCGACGTTGATCTTCCGCTTCCATTCTTTTTGCGGCACCAGATCCACCTGAAACTGACAGAAATAGAAGCCATTAGGATCGGTACCGTCGTTGGAACGGCCTACCTGGGACAGTACCTGCTTCACTTCCGGGAAAGTTTTCAGATCACGACGGATCTTTTGCGACATTTTCACACTCTCGGGCAGCGACATGCTCATCGGAAGCTCGGCCGTCACCCATAATGCGCCCTCATTCAGTTGGGGCAAAAACTCGGTCCCCAGCATGGTGGCGGAGAAAAGCGATATGCCCAGGAATGCCGTAGCCGTGATCATACTGATCTTTTTATGCCCGTAACACCATTCAAAGCCCCTCGAAACGGTCTTATCAAAGAAATTCACGACCGGGTTATTTTTCTCCCGAACGTTCTTATTCAGCAAAAACGAGCAAAGCACCGGCACCAGCGTGAGCGTGTAAAACAATGCCCCGAGCAAGGCAAAACCCAGCGTGTAGGCCAGTGGGCTGAACATCTTCCCCTCCACTTTCTGGAAACTGAAAATAGGAATCAATGCGGTGATAATGATAAGCTTTGAAAAGAAAATAGCCTTACCCAGCTCTCCGCCCGTCTTTTTGATCAGACCCAATTTAGACAGCCGGTTGAACCGGTCCATACCCCGCTTGTGCGCCATGTGATCGAGCGCGACGAACACGCCCTCGACCATGACCACGGCGCCGTCGATGATAATCCCGAAGTCGATCGCGCCCATAGACAACAGGTTGGCCGACATGCCTTTCAAATACAAACACATGAATGCAAACAGCAACGCGAGCGGAATGATGATTGAGACAATGACGGTAGTACGCCAGTCGGCCATGAACAAGAACACGATAACCGTCACAAACACAATACCTTCCACGAGATTGTGCTTTACCGTATCCGCACAGAATTCGATCAGGTTGTCACGGTCGTAGAAGGTCTTCATCTTCACGTCCGGCGGCAAGATCTTGGTGTTCAGCTCTGTGATTTTCTCCTTGATACGCGCCAGAACCTCGCTCGGGTTCTCGCCTTTCCGCTGCACTACGATACCTTCCACGACATCGTCCTTGCCGTCGAGCCCTACCTGCCCCACCCGCGGTAAATCCGACTCTTTCACGTCCGCTACATGCTTCACCAACACGGGGTAATCCTTCACATACTCGACGATGATATTTTCGATGTCCTGTGCCGATTCCAGCAGCCCGATCCCGCGTACCACGTACGCCTGACCATTTTTCTCGATCACGTCGCCGCCCACGTTGATATTGCTCTTCGTAACTGCCTCATACACATCCGCGGGCGTGATATTGTATTTTGCCAACGCGGTTGGATTCACCTGCACCTCATAAATCTTCTCCCTCCCGCCAAATGCCACCACGTCGGCCACGCCCGGCACGCTGCGTAACTGACGGTCGATCACCCAGTTCTGTAACGTAAGCAGCTCGCGGCTGTCGCGATCCTTACTTTCGAGCGTATACCTGAAAATTTCGCCCGTGGGACCGTAGGGCGGCTGCACTTCGGGATCGACGCCTTCGGGCAACGACACGGTCCGGAGCTGGTTATTTACCTGTTGCCGGGCAAAGAAATCCTCGACCCCATCGTCGAATATGATTTTGATCACCGACAGCCCGAACATGGTCACGCTCCGCACATTGGCTTTCTTCTGCACGGAGTTCATCGCAATCTCGATCGGCTGCGTCACAAACCGCTCGATCTCCTCGGCGCTGCGCCCGTTCCATTGCGAAACGATGATGATTTGCGTGTTGGTAATGTCCGGGAAAGCTTCCAGCGGAGTCGCACGATAGCTCGCAACGCCCGCCACAACGAGCAGCCCGGTCAGGAAAAATATAAAAAAGCGGTTCCTGAGCGAGAAGCCCACGATTCCCCTGATGAATTTGTTCATGAGTCAGATTTGAATGAGTGAATGAATGAATGAGTGAATGAATGAATGAGCCGCCGTGGAACGGGGAATGAGTGAATAGTTAGTTAGGGTCAGGTATAGTCTTACGTTGTGGGCGCGGAAATAATCATTACCTCCGACGATTCGTGACCATTCCTGACCATCCCTGACCACTCCTGACAAAGCTTGACTATTCAATCATTCGGTCATTCAATCATTCATTCATTGATTTAGCGCATTATAGATAAGCAACTGATTTCTAGACACAACAGCCTCTCCATCTGCCAGACCGCTGCTGATGTACGCGCGTTTGGAAAGATTACGGAAAACCTCGACAGGCCGCGCCTCGATTTTACTTTTACTCGTGAAAACGAGTACCCAGTTTTTGCTTCTGTCAAAAATCACCGCCCTGGATGGTATCGATTGCATCCGGGTGTTCTCCTCGAAATTGAGGCCTACGGTGGCATGCATTTCGGGTTTCAGCCGGTAACCCGCGTTTGAAAGTTGAATGCGAATCTTCATCGCCCGCGTTTCGGGGTCAAGGACATTGTAAATTTTATCCACTTTGCCTTTGAAAACTTCATCGGGAAAGCTGATTGTCTTAATGTCGGCCGGCATACCGAGCCGGATTTTAGGAATATCGCTCTCGTTTACATTGGCCATCACCCACACATCGGAAATCTGGCCCACGGTGAAGAGACTCTCCGCATTATCGGAGCGGAGCTGCGTGCCGCGGTTGACATTCTTATCCACGATAAACCCGTCGATCGGCGAGCGCACCACATAACTGGCTGATTTTGAAATACCATATATCGCAAACACGGCCTTGACCCGGTCGAGCTCCGCCTGCGATTTGTCGACCATCTGCCGGGCTGTAATCACCTCGCGCTCGGGTACAAGCTTACTTTCGAAAAGATCTTCGGTCGAAGAGAGGTTTTTCTTCGCAACCAGCAAATCCGACTGTGCTTCAATCATTTGCCGTTCCAGGTCGGCCACTTCGCCCGAGCGGATCGTCGCCAGCTCCTGGCCTTTGCGTACATGGTCGCCGAGCTCCACTTTCACGTCCTCCACATTCCCTCCTACCAGTGGAAACACCCTGATCACCCGGTTTTCGTCCGGTACCACCTTCCCCACCAGTGTCAGTTCATTGCGCACGGTTTCCGTTCTTACGGTATCGAGCACGATCTGCCGCATCATCGAGTCCGACAGCATGAATGCCCTGGACTCTTCCTGAGGGCTGGTTTGCTTCCGGCAGGACACAGCCGATACGGCCACCATTCCGCCCAGAATGGCAATAGCTATTTTTTGCATGGTGTTTTGGATGGTTTAAAAGGCGAATAATTCTTCCCCTACGACAAAGTTCAGCTCTTCATACACTTTTATACGATCCGACTGCAGCCGGTTGAACTCCCGGACGCTCTCGTTATAGGTTTCGATGAAATCAATGAATTCGAGGAGGGTTATATTTCTTTTCTGGAAATTGTCGTAAATGCCGCGGTTAAGCTGCGAAAACTGGTCGGTAAAGCGTTCCTCCACGCTTCGGTAGGTGTTTTCCGCCACGATCACCTTGTTCCAGGCCGCATTCACCTCGTTGGCAATGCCGTTCCTTTTCGCGGTTTCCTGTGTTTTGAAATAGCTGATCCCGCTTTTCGCGGCCCGGATATTCCCCTGGTTACGGTTAAAAAACGGCAGGTCCATCGAAGCCGAGACACCGAAATAGTGGTTCTGGTAATTACTCGCCTGATCGTACACCGCGCCCAGCTGCACATTCGGTTTCGCCAATGCCTTTTGCAGGTTATAGTTCAATTCTGCCTGTTTCACCGACGATTCGGCTACTTTCAGGTCGGTGCGGCGCATTAATGCAAGTTCCCGCAGCTGCTCCGGCGTCTGTGCCTGAATATGATACCGCGCCATTTCCAGGCTATCGACGACAGGCACCACATAGGCTTCCGTATTGCAGTAAATCCGCATATCGCGCTGGTTTTCGGTTAATTCAAAAAGAATATCCGCCTGGTTGTTCCGCAATTGAAAAAGCAGCGCCTTTAAACGTACCACCTCTTTGAGCGACACATTGTTACGGCCATATTCCTTATCAAATGCCTCGACGGTCGTCGCCAGCGTAGCGATCTGATTATCGAGCAATTGCAATGTCCCGCGCAGGAAATGGGTTTCGAAAAAGAGCTGCCGGAGGTCGAATTTCAGCGTCCGGGCGAGATCGAAAAATTCCAGTTCGGTCTTGCGCGTCGTTTCCACATCCAGCGCCACCTGCTTCGTACGCTTGTCGGCGCGGGTAATGACCTGTTGCAGGCTGATAAACTTCTGCCCTCCTTTGCCCACATCCAGCCAGCCCCGCGAAGGGTTATAAGCGCTTAGTTCAACATTCAGATTGGGGTTATCCCAAAGTTTGTCCTGTATTTCGGCCGCTTTGGCGATGTCGATCTGGTAGCGCTCGGCGAGCAGGGTCAGGTTGTTTTTCAAAAAGAGACTGTCCGCCTGCCGGACGGTCACTTTGAGGGTGTCTTGCGCCTGAGCAACAAAGCTCACACAGGCCAGTAACCCGATCAGATAAAATCGCATAACTCTTGTTTTTGACAATGCAAAGATTGGGAAACGGTGCTTTCCGGTCACCATTTTTGCATTTAGAAAATCCTTAAAAGTAAATTAGAAGAAAATTAAAAAGGGCGTTTGGACGTAATCAAGACACATTTTACACAAAACCCACCATCATACCGCAGCCTGGCCTTACTCTGCCATCAATATATAGCCCAATCCCGGCCTGGTCTGGATCAGCTTCACATCATAGTCTTTGTCGATCTTTTTACGCAGGTAATTGATATATACCTCCACAAAATTGGTCCCCGGATCGAAAGTCAAATGCCAGATATTCTTCGCCAGGTCCATCTTCGAAATGATGGTGCCCGGATGGAGCAGGAAATATTCGAGCAGAGCAAACTCCTTGGCTGTCAACCCGATAAACTTTCCGGCGCGCGTCACCACCTTGGTATCCACATTCAGCTGTAAATCTGCGATGCCGAGCACCCGCTTGCTCCCATCCGGTTTCCCGATGGCCGAAAGCCGTAGCGCAGCATTCACCCGCGCAATCAACTCCCTGAAATCAAACGGCTTAACGATATAGTCCGTAGCACCGCGCCCCAGCCCTTCGACCTTGTCCTCGACCTCTCCATAGGCTGTGAGCATGATGACAGGCATGACCGGCTTAAACTGTCTGATCAGCCTGCACACCTCGAAACCATTCATCCCCGGCAGGTTAATATCCAGCAATACCAGGTCATAGCGCCCTTCCAGCGCCATTCTTTTGCCCGCAAGCCCGTCACGGGCGATCTCGGCGTCGAAATCTTCCGATTGTAAAACCCTGTAAATGTTCTGCGCAATCCGCAGGTCGTCCTCGATAATGAGTATCGTTTTCTTCATCTTCATACATATTCCGGTCGGTTTGCGTCAAAAAGAAGAGTCAGGAGTGACGCAAAGATGACTGTCGGCATTTGGAACACCCGCTGAAAGTGATTAGATTTTAATTAAATATCACTCAAAAGAACATTACTACATTGAAAATCAGACCCTAACATAAAACACAGCCATTCCATCCGCTCAAACCCGCAAAGCCACCGCATTACTATATACGTAAATCACAAACCCTTGGAAAACCCGATCAATATCCGACAAATGCTCCCTGCCGACATCCCGTTTGGTATGCAGTTGGTGCAGCAGGCAGGCTGGAACCAACTCGAAGCCGACTGGCACCGCGCGCTCACGCTGCACCCGGAAGGCTGTTTCCTCGCCGAGCAGGTGGGCGGAGCACCCGCAGGAACTGTCACCACCTGCATTTTGGATGGTCGGCAGTCCGACGACCGGCATTCCGGATCAGTTGCCTGGATTGCGATGGTGCTGGTAGATGCCTCCATGCGAAACCAGGGCATTGGTCAACAGCTCATGGAACGCGCGATAGCACATTTGGATAGTCTGGATGTTGAAACACAGCGACTGGACGCCACGGTTTTCGGCAAGGGATTGTATGAAAAACTCGGTTTTCAGGAAGAATATGAAGTGGCACGCATGAAAGGTATTTCCAAAATGCACGAGCGCCTGGACGACGAGGCCATGCCATGGACGCCGGAGACGTCGGCCCCATCTATTCTCGACCTCGATTTCCGGATAACAGGCACGCACCGGGAGACATTCCTGCAATCGCTGCTTCGCTCCAATACATGCTACTATTCGATGTTCGAAGACGACCTCGCCTACGCGGGCTCCCGCAAGGGGCGCAACGCGGTCCAGCTCGGTCCGGCGGTCGCATCCACGCCCGAAGCCGGCCGGCAGATTTGCGATGCGATGCTGCATCATTTCCACGGGCTGCCCATCTTTATAGATATTCCTGCCCCCAACAAAGCGGCATTGCGCTGGGCAAAAGCCAACGGTTTGGAAGAACAACGGCGGTTTATCAGAATGTACAGGGGTAAAAAAATAAATGATAAGCCCGAGCTGATCTGGGCCAGTTCGGGCCCTGAAAAAGGTTAGGGAACAGGTTTTACAAACAAGCATTAATCATTGCCACTAATCAATCCAAACCGTTCGATAACATTCCGTTTATATTTGGACAATTGGTAAAAAATAGTCGCCGGGTTTCACTTACTTTAAGCAAATCCATGTTTATTTGTTGACTTCAAATTAGTTTGATGCAGCATTCCTGATGAAGTTTAAATCCTCCGTGAAAGATCTGTCCCAAAATCCGGCGCAATGATTTCTTTTCCCACAATCCGTATTTGTTGCAGCTGGCTACTGGCTATTACAGTATTTATCAGCCAATTATGCCAGGCCCAATCATTTTACGCAGTGCTTGTCGCCGATACCAAAGACCCTTCATTAGGTGCGAGTTGCGAAAAAGACCTCGAAGAAATGTCGGGGACGCTGCGGAACATTTCCAAAAAAATCGAATACAATTACCAGGAACTGATTTGTCATCAGGATAAATTTGGAAAAGGCGGTATTCAGGAAGCTATTTTCCAAATACAATGCAAACCGGAAGACATCATTTTCTTCTATTATACCGGCCACGGAATCAATACGAGCACGGAAAAAAGCAACTTTCCTATTCTTTATCTGAAAGACGAGAATATCGAATTGGAAACGGTTCACCGGATGCTGAAAGAAAAGAAACCACGCTTTTGCCTCACCCTGGGCGATTGCTGCAATAACCTTTTCCCGGGCAGGCGCGGAATGCGCCCGGCTACGCCCGTGCTGAAAGGGATCGGCGTGACGCAGGACACCAAAATCCTCCGCAAACTCTTCGTAGAGGCCAATGGCGATTTACTCATCAGCAGTGCAAAAAAAGGTGAAAGAGCCACCGCCCATCCTAGTGAAGGCAGTTTTTACAGCAATACCTGGATGCAGGCAATCGCATATGCGGAAAACCACAACACGCATGTGTCTTGGGAAACACTCCTGACCGACGCCGAAAACCGCTTGCAGGAAAGTCTGAAAAGCCTGCCGGACTCCCTGAAACACCACTCGCAATGGGTGCGAAGCTTTTCCGAAACGGTATTGCCGTGCCCTGAATCGAGCTTTACGGAAATCAACCGGTTTCTGAACGTCCTTGCCGACGAAAAACTGGGCTTCAATGAGCGGAACAAGCTGCGGACTTTGGGGCAAAAGGGGTTTTTCGGTCCTTCCGCCCAAGTGAGCATTTACATGAGCGACCCCGAAAAACCGGTGGAAACCCAGCCTATCGACCTCTTTCTGAAAAGGATTGTGAACACGGCCCCGCTGATCGACGAGTTCAATTTCGTGGAGCGGCTCTCGACCCTGGGAAACGGATGCACCTACGACCTGGTGACATTGCAGGAGATCCGCAAAACGAAGTAAGCCATTTTACCCCGACTCGTCATGATGAAATACATTTACCTTTTTTTACTCCTTTTTTCCGGCATCGGGCGGCTGCATGCGCAACCCGAAATAGATCAGAAAAGGCTGGCTGAGTTTCAGAAACTGACCCAGCAGCGCGTCAATGACCTGCAACTTTACATTTCCCTCATCGCCGATAAAAGTCTTTCCATCGACCAGCGCGAACAGGCCGTGGAGCTGGCTGTAAGTCTTTTTGAAAAAGACTATATGGTGAATGGAAAAAGGCGGACGCCCTACGTGCAGGTATCCCGCCGGAATGGCACGATCTCGTCCGTGCCCGTGCGGATCTATTTCAAAAACCTGATGAATGTGAAATTCGACAAGGTGGAAATCACCTACTACGACGCCGCTGTCGTGTCGGAGTTCGAGAAAGGCACCGACGGCAATTACCACGCTACGGCCACGTATTACCAGCAGTTTAAAGGAATGGATAAAAAGGGGAACCTCATTTACGGCAGCCGCGACCGCAAGGACATCCGCGTGACCGCGCAAAGTGCAGCCGTATATGCGCAGGCGGGCAAGGAGGACTTGAAGATATTCTTCGGCGACATTACCGTGAGAGATACTGTTCCGATTCCCGGTTTCTAATGGCAACACCCATGACCAGGCTCTGGCTATTCGCCTTGCTCATCCCTTTTTCGGAATTGCGTGCGCAGGTCGCGCTTCCGCGGACGGACACAACCCGGCAAACCGCCGAAAGCTCCGATACGAACAAACGGCCGCCGGAAGGCTTTATGAACGGGCAAATCAAGCACGTAAGCGATTTTGTCGATCGGTTTAACAATGCGGCAAAATCTGAAAATGGAAGCGATCGTGCATTAAGGGAGCTTTTTAATGAGGACGATCCCCGGCTACCAGGCGGCGGGCGCCTGTTTCACCCTTATGCAAGCCAGGTGGACGCATTCATCCAATCGACTCTTGCGGGAAAAATAACGATTCCTAAGCGCGGCACAATGAATGCTGCGGTCGGCATTAAAGTGCGGTGCGGTGGTGCGCCGGATACGCTGAAACTGCAGCTGCGCAAGGATTATACCGCCGACAGCGCGGCTTACTGGCATATTGTCAGGGTATTCGCCCCTCCCCGACTTTTGGAAGAAAAGGAAAATGCGCGCAAAAGCCAGGCAACAGGGGCATGGACGGAATTGCCTCCGAATGCCAACGAAGTAAGCTTCCTGCCGCTCCTGCGCGGACTCGACGATTACCAGAGTCTTGCACCTTTTACACATTGCCGGGAATGCCGTGACGCGGCGTGGCATAAAGTCGAAAACGCATTGCAAAACGGCCGTATGACCACTGAGGCCGTGGTATCCAACAAAATTTACCTGGTGGCCGGAGATTGGGAGATCGAGCTGAGCGAGTTTATACGGGAAAAGGAGAACTCTGGCTGGCTGATCAGCGATCTCATAGAAAAAAACAGGATTGTGAAGTGATAAGGTTTGACTCGCACGAAGGATCAAGTACCAAATGCCCATCCTCGGGATTAACGAAACCTTTAAAAATAAACGCTGATGAAAAATAGCCCGATTTCAAATCTGATGTTCAGAACCTTGTTTGCGGCGTTACTGGCGTGGTCTGCAGGGGTACTGCCGGTGGTAGCCGCCGGAGCGCCGGGCGCCGAAGCGCCGGCCGCCGCGGCACCAGCTCTCCTGGGTTCGCTGATTGACCTCTCCGCCAAAGCGAAGATCGATACGGCGCTGGCGTTTATCGGCAAGCTGCAACACCGCGTATCGGACGACGAGTTCATACGGCTCCGCGACCAGAGCGATTCCCTTTTTACCACTAGCGGATACATTAATCTCGAAAGCGCCGATGGCCAGCACCTGCGCCTCACGCGCGGCGAATTCCTCACCCGGGCCCGCGACCGGCAGGCGACCTACAAACTCAAAAAAGCGACATTGGTGTTGAACGACCTGTTCCGCAAAGGCCCGAACGACCGCTGGTATTGCCGCAGCACGACTTTCCACGAGGTAAGCCGGTTCGACGGCGACTACCCGATCCCCGAAAAAGTCACCTCGGTAAAGCGTAAACCAGTGCGCGAAAGGGCGGCCGATGCCGAAAGCTACTGGCAGATTATCGAGCTCACATTAACCGAAAAGTAACCTGACTGAATCTATATTTACCGTAATCCAACTACCCAAAATGAGATCCTCCATCAAAGTCGCCGCTTTATCCATGCTCGCATGGGCCGCTGTTTTCCCTGCATCCGAATCCCTCGCGCAAACACGCCGGATGGGATTGAAAATGGACGATGCCAAATACCTGCGCCTCCCGCGCAAATCGTCCAATGTGAGACTGAAAGGCGCTATGCCTGCATCGTACAGCCTCCGCGAGTTCCTGCCCGAAATCGCCGACCAGGGACCGGATGGAACTTGCGTGGGATGGTCGGCTGCGTACTACATGCGCACGGCTATGGAAACCGGTAAGCAGGGACTGGGCAATCAACCGGCGAAGATCGCGGCAACGGCATTCTCGCCCAGCTGGCTGTACGGGCAAGTCAAATCGGGCCTTGACAACGGCTGTGTGGAAGGTGTTTTTCTCGAAGACGCCCTGGAAGTAATGAAAACGAAGGGTACCGCACTGCTGAGTTGCGCGCCGGCGGACTGCGATGCCAAATATGATCAATGCGATGACAAAGCGGCCAGTTACAAAATCGCCGATTATGCGACGCTCTTCAATCCGAAAGACAAGGATGCCACGCCCGAGCAGCGCATCAATGCGATCAAGTCCGCTCTGGTGGAAGGCAAAAACGCCGTGCTGATCGGGATGATGGTACCGCCTTCGTTCATTGAGGAAGCGGCCGAATACTGGCAGGCAGCGCCCGGCGAGAGCGTCGATAATACCGCCGGCGGTCACGCCATGGCGGTGGTAGGCTATGACGACAGCATCAAGGGCGGTTCGTTCCTGATCGCCAACAGCTGGGGGAAAGGCTGGGGCAGCAACGGTTACACCTGGGCCAAATACGACGACCTCGTCCGTTTCACCAGAAATGCCTACCAGATATTCCCCGAACCCGCAGCCAAGCCACAGCCACAAGCCATCACGCTCAAAGGCAACGTCGATTTCTCGATCGGAAGCGGCGGCATGGCTGTTCATTCGACGGTTTACAAAGGAATTCAGGTAACGCCCGACCAGCCGAACAGTAAAACCGAAATGATCACTTACAATATGAGTCAGCCATATGCATCGGGCACCCGGTTCAAAATGGTAATCAGCAACACGAAGCAATCGTACGTCTACATTCTTGGCTCCGACCAGGAAAACCGCGTGTCGGCCCTGTTCCCGTACAACTCCGAAGAAGTAGTGACCAGTGCTATGGTTCCCGCAAACAGCACGGTGCTGATGCCGTCGGCCAACACCTCGTTCACGCTCGACGAAGTGAAAGGGGAAGATTATTTCGTAGTATTTATATCTCAAAACGAATTGAACCTGGACGAGCTGGCTAACAAGGTAAAAAAAGCGGAAGGCACCATTGTGCAAAAAGCCTACGCCGCATTGGGGGAAGAATTTATATCTCCCAAAGAAATTGCATATGATTCGGGTAAAATTGCTTACGAAGTAAAAGGAGATCCCAAGGGAAGTGTGGTACCTATTCTTGTGAAAATAGTACACCAATAATAAA
>DATMSL010000159.1:0-3499 GCA_035565435.1 Dyadobacter sp.
GACTTTTATTCAGGAGGCTTTAAAATTGCATTCTGAATAGTTTTCAATATTTAATACTGCAAAATTAACGGATTTGACTATGATTTGATTCAATTAAATTGTACTTTTTTGATGATATTAAAAAGTAAGTATTGTACTAAACCAAGAACTAGATCGCAAAAATGATTAAATAGCAGAAAACCGGGGAGTTGCGGTTAAAAATGTAGGCAAAACGGCTCGTGTTTTTTAAATTCACCGATTCCCTAACCATTCCCAAACACCACCCAATGCGCATCGTTTTTACCTCAGTCCTTAGTTTACTCACGCTTCAGGTATGGTCACAAACGAGCTCGTCCGAGCGGCTCGAGAAAATCCGGGCGACCCTGCCGGTTATCGAACGACTATACCGCGATTATTCGGAGAAAAACCATTTTCCGGGACTGGCATTCGGGCTGGTGGTGGATGGTAAGCTGTTGCTGTCGGGAGCAAATGGCTTTTCCGAGATTGCTACCTCGACGAAAGCGAGCCCGAAATCGCTTTTCCGCATTGCTTCCATGTCCAAAAGCGTGACGGCGATGGGGATTCTGGCGCTGCGGAAAGAGGGAAAACTTAAACTCGATGATCCGGCTTACCTGTATATTCCCGAGCTGAAAAGCATGTCTTCGCTTACCAAAGATGCCCCGGCGATTACCATCCGGCATTTGCTCACGCATATGGCCGGTTTTCCGGAGGATAATCCCTGGGGCGACCGCCAGCTCGATACGAAGGATGAAGACCTGATTGCACTGATTTCCAAGGGCATTTCCTTCTCTAATGTGCCCGGTGTGACTTATGAATACAGTAATCTGGGCTTTGCGATGCTGGGTAAGATCATCAGCAACGCGTCGGGCAAGCCCTATCAGCAGTACATTAATGAAGTGATTTTCCAACCGCTGGGTATGATCAACACGATCTGGGAATACACCGAGGCGCCGAAAAACCTGCTGGCACACGGCTACCGCTATGAAGACGATGTGTGGAAGGAAGAAGAGCTCGAACATGATGGTACCTACGGCGCGATGGGCGGTCTCATTACGTCCATTGATGATTTCAGTAAATATGTATCGTTTCATTTATCGGCCTGGCCGCCGTCATCGGCCGCGGAAACCGGGCCGGTGCTGCGCAGCGATGTGCGGGAAATGCAAATGCCCTGGAACTTCAACAGCTTGAATGCCTCCTACAAATACCCGTCTGGCCGCCCGTGCGCGATGGTTTCGGCTTATGGGTATGGCTTGCGGTGGAGTAAGGACTGCGAGGGCAGGACGGGAATCGGTCACACCGGCGGTTTGCCGGGATTCGGGAGCCAGTGGCAAATTTTGCCGGAGTACGGTATCGGCATCATCGCGCACGCAAACCGCACGTACGCAGGCATGGCGACGATCAACACCGCTGTACTCGACACGGTCATTGCATTAGCGGGGTTGAAACCGCTGCCGGTTGCCGTTTCGAATATTTTGAAACAACGCAAAGACCAGCTCGTAAAGCTGCTCCCAACCTGGCAGAATGCAGAGCAAAGCGGAATTTTCGCGGAAAATTTCTTTCCCGACCGCTCCGTGTCACATCGTCGGAAGGAGCTGGACGTATTGCTTGCCAAAGCAGGTACCATTGTCAGTGCTTCGGAAATGGTGGCTGAAAATCAGCTGAGAGGCACATTTACGTTGAAATGTACATCAGGCGGTATCCGCGTATATTTTACGCTCTCGCCCGAAAATCCCGCGTTGATTCAGCAGCTCGATTTTTCGGTGGTGAAATAACGGTTTTAATAAAAAATGAAGAAGGCATAGGGGGACTGAGCGGGCCAGTTGTCTCGAAAGAAACAACTTAGCGATTATGAAAAGGACTCTTTTATCACTCATCTTCATTCTTAGCCTGGGTGCGACTGCAAGCACTTTCGCACAGGATAATCAAACGCTCTTTCAAAGCCGGGGGATTTATCGTTCCGGCGGCTATGCGGCGATTTCCAATAAATTCACGAAAATCAACGGTGACTACGCGAATATGGCCGAGCTCTATGGCGGCTGGTTCATTAACCAACGGTTTTTGCTTGGGCTGGGCGCTTCTGCTACCACCAACTACATTCCGGTGCCGGCTTTGGAGCAGAATTTCCCAGCTCGCAAGATGACTTATCAATATGGCCAGTTCGGGTTGATGACCGAGTACGTGTTCGCGTCGACCCGCAGGGTGCATGTCACGGCGAATTTGCTGACAGGCGCAGGTTTCACGCTGCAATACGATCGGCACAATTTCGACGATTGGGACTGGGATGAATGGGACGATCGTCACGACAACGACGATGCGAAGTGCTTTTTCGTGATGGAACCGGGCGTGCAGGTGGAGTTTAATTTACTGAAATGGATGCGTTTCAGCCCGGGCGTATCGTACCGTAAAGCATTTAATGCAAAAGGCAATGGTCTTACCGACAGTGATTTGAGCAATGTTTCTTACAACCTGACCCTGAAATTCGGCCGGTTTTAGTCTCCCGGGGGATCAAATGCCGTTCACTAACTGGTGTGGCATTTTATCCCCCTTTTTCCCGAACGGTCACCACTCTTCCAGTGCGTTCCAGTAAGTTAATGGCTTGATAATCTTTGTTCAAAGGCAATAGGAACAGAAATAATGGAGTTATTAGGTGATTGCACACGATTTGGAACCAAACAAGAGGGATGATGCGCGTATCGGGATTTGTAGTGATCGGGTGTTTAATGCTCGCTGTTTCAGCCGCCAGGGCGCAGAATGTCTACGATGTGATCGTAGCGGGCCGCACGATCGGGTCTTTGAAGGTATTCGATGAAAAGGGCGCGGACAATACGGAAACGCACCGCATCGAGTCGGATTTTAAAGTAATGTTTTACAAGGGGTCATACTCGATCCAAACCAATTATGTGCAGGGCAAGCTTGTCTCCGCCACCTGTGCGCACCACGTCAACGGCGATCTCAAAGAGAAAACGCTCACCAAAACCAGTTCCAAATCGCTTTACGAAGTGCTGTTCTCGGGAGAGGACGTGAGCGACAAACCCAATGTGGTGGTGAATAAGCCCATCAGCAGCACCATTACCGGCCTGTATTACAAGGAACCTATCAATATTACAGAGGTCTATTCCGAACGGTACGGCAAGATGTGCAACATCCGGAAGCTTTCTGAGGGCAGGTACGGCGTAACATTGCCGGATGGCAAGGAAGGGGTGTATTCCTACAAAAACGGCCTTTGCCGTGAGGTAAAGACCGATCTTGCAGGTTTTAAACTAAGAATTGTATTGAATGAGGGCAAAACCGCCCTTCGCTAACGAGCCTATATAGTCGCTTGCTTCACATTTTTCAGATCCGAATTGTCGCGGATTTCTTCATTGGCCACTTTCACCAGTACGTCGCCTTCTTTTACATCGCCGAAAATTTCGGTTTTTTCGGTACTGCTGCTGCCTGTTTTCACCGGCACCCACACCGCCCGGTTATCTACGACCTTAATCACATAGGTGCCTTGGGT
>DATMSL010000160.1:0-9321 GCA_035565435.1 Dyadobacter sp.
TCTTGGAAAAATACAAACTCAAAATTTAGGAATATTCAATTCGATCATATTACCTTTGCATCGAACCTTAATTACACCCAAGAAATGAAAAAATTCTTTGCATTTGCGTTTGTTGCCGGGATGGTAGCTTTCGCTGCTTGTACTAGCAAACCTGCTGACGAATCAGCTGATACTACTGCTGTAACTGTTGAAACTCCTGCTGTTGACACAACTGCTGTTGATACAACTGCTGCTGCTGCTGACACTACTGCTGCTGATACTACTAAGAAGTAATCAGACGTACAAGTCGAAAATCTTGAAAGGCCCTATGAAAGTAGGGCTTTTCTTTTTTTATTCGGGGTATGAAAAACGTGTCTTTGGGTTCGTATGTGCCGGATGGGGCAACTGAGTATTGCCAGGAGTTGTATCGCACCCACCGCTTTGATTTCTTTCTCTCGCGTCCGCGCCGCACCCGCCTGGGCGATTTTACGGTCAAGCCCGGCATGGTTCCCAGGATTACCGTCAATGTCAACCTGAACCCTTACAGCTTTCTCATTACGTACCTGCACGAGGTTGCGCATTGCGTTGTTCATTATAAATACAAAGGCCGCGGACGCAGAAGGGTAGCGCCGCATGGTGCCGAATGGAAGCACGAGTTCAGGGAGTTGCTGGCACCGGTCATGCATGAAAGTATTTTTCCGAAAGACATTCTCGTGCATTTGCTTCGTTATGCTCAAAACCCCGCCGCGTCTACCGGTGGTGACCAGAAACTTTTTAATGCGCTCAGAAAATACGATGAGCAGGAATTGAATACCGGCAAGGTATGCCTGTTCCAGCTGGATGAAGGGACGAACTTCGTTTTCCAGAACAGGACATTCACACGCGGCACGCTCAGGCGCACGCGCGTACTTTGCACGGACAAAGCCTCTCAACGTCTCTACACGATCCCTGCTCATGCATTGGTTGAAGCATGCTGATGTTCTGAAAATGGCCTGCCGAACGGTTTTGAGCTGTCTGGCGGTGCTGGTTTCTTTTATTTCCTATGCACAAAAATCGGTGTTGTCGGAAGGGCAATGGTTCAAACTGGCTGTGACGGAGTCGGGCATTTACCGTGTGGATGCGGATTTGCTTTCCAAAATGGGTGTGGATATTGCGGCGATTAGCCCGACGGGTATACGCATTTATGGCAATGGCGGTGCAATGCTGCCGCAATCCAATCAATCGGGCTATGTGAATGCATTGACGGAGAATGCGATCTGGGTCAGCGGTGAAGAGGACGGAAAGTTTGACAAAGGCGATGCCGTTTATTTCTATGCAGAAGGCCCGCATATCATTCAATACGATGCAGCGAAAGCAGAACTCCGGCATCAGCTCAACTACTATTCCGATTCAAGTTTCTATTTCATCGCATTCACTGAAAACAATGGGTTGAGGGTAAAACCTGCGGCCGGCCTGTCCGTCACGACATCCAAAACAATCAATCAGTTTGATGATTACTGGTATCACGAAACAGAATCGTCCAACACACTCAAATCAGGGCGCGAATGGTGGGGCGAATACTTAGGAAGCTCATCGGGGTTTAGCATTAATGTTGCAATGCCGGGCGTAGTACCTTCGTCGGATTTCAAACTGAGGACATCGACAATCGGCGCCGCACAGGTCCCTACACGTTTTATCTGGCAGGTGAATGGCGGTGAGGTAGGGCAAGAGGCGATCGGCACAGTAAGCCCCGGTACGTATGACGTAAAGGCGCTGCAAACCGGGAATACGTATATTATTAAGAATGCCCCGGCTTCCGGCAATTTTACCATTGGTGTCACCTATAACAAGAACGGCCAAAGCTCGGCAGAGGCTTATCTTGATTATGTTGGCTTACAGGTAAAGCGGGAATTGAGGAGTTATGAAAGCCAGCAGATATTTCATTTCCTGCCGCAGCCGACGGATACCGTTACCTATCAGTTTACAGGCGCTTCCGACGGTTTCAGTGTTTGGAATATTACAAACCCACTTGCGCCGCTTTCAATATCGCAGAAGGATGCAGCGGGCTCTTTCCGGTGGACTGCCGCGGGCGCTAAAACCCTTCAGAAATACATCAGTTTCGAACCGGGAGCTGCGTTTCAGCCGGTAAACTGGCAGCATGTCGCCAATCAGAATATCGCTGCATCGCCGGCGCCTGACATGCTCATCGTTACGCCTGCAGCGTGGGTGACGGAGGCCAACCGTCTTGCCGGGTTCAGAAATATCCGCGACGGTCTGGATGTACTCGTTATCACCACTGAACAGATTTATAATGAATATGCTTCCGGCCGGCCGGACATTACCGCGATCCGGGATTTTACCAGACAACTTTACCGGAAGGCACCGGGTAAACTTAAATACCTTTTATTGTTCGGCGATGCAACGTACGACTACCGAAATCTCGTCAATAAACAATCGCGGGCGCAGCACGCCGCGTGGGTGCCCGTGTATGAGAGCTGGGAGTCGCTGAACCCGGTTTACACGTACTCCTCCGACGATTATTTCGGTTTCATGGATGCTAACGAAGGCGATTGGAACGAGACTACGGCCGGAGACCATACAGTGGACATCGGCATTGGCAGATTACCGGTGAAATCGCTGGCAGAGGCAAAAATTGTGGTGGACAAGCTCATGCGCTATGAATCGTCCTTCGGAATATGGAAGAACAGCGTGCGGTTTGTGGCCGACGACGGAGATGGGAATATCCACCAGCATCATGCCGATCAGCTTGCAAACCTTATCCAGGGCAGGATGTTTTCGACCAGATCGTTTCTTGACGAGGTGCTGCAAACGACTACCGACGCAGGGCAAAAAGCACCGGCTATTAACCAGGCGATCCGCAATGCAGTCGACAACGGCACGCTGATATTGAATTACACCGGACACGGTGGCACGAGCGGTTGGGCAGAGGAACAGGTATTGACATTGGCTGATATGCTTTCGAGCCGAGGAATGGGCAATCTGCCGCTGTTGATCACTGCTACCTGTGATTTTGGCCGTTACGACGACCCGGGAGTTGTGTCCGGAGCAGAATTGATGGTTTTAAGTCCGAAAGGAGCGGCGGTAGGGGCGATCAGCACCACCCGGCCGGTATATTCCAGTACCAATTTTGCATTGAACAAAGCATTTTACGAGGCATTGCTGAATGCGAAACCGGGGCAGCGACTGGGAGATTTTTTCAAATACACTAAAAACAACGCGCTTGCCGGTAGCCTGAATCGGAATTTTACGCTACTGGCCGATCCGTCGATGAAACTGTCGCCCGGAAAGAAGGGAGTCCGGTGGAGTTCGCCGCCCGATACCCTGCGCGCTTTGCAGAAAGTTACGCTGAATGCCGAAGTTTTCGATCCGGTGAACGGAAAGGTTGATGGCGATTTTAACGGGACTGCCAGGTTGTTGATTTACGACAAGCCGATCGAGTTCCGCACGCTGGGGAATGAAGGTAGCCCGGAGACCTATACCGAGTTCCGCAGCAAGCTTTTCGACGGGAAAGTGACGGTGAAAAGCGGCCGTTTGCAATGCAACCTGCAAATGCCGAAGGATATCGACTACCGGATCGGCCTCGGGCGTGCGAGTGTGTATGTTGTGAGCACCGACAGCACAGAGGATGCTTCGGCACAACTGGCATTGGTGGTTGGCGGAAGCGCCGTTCAGCAGAAGGACACCGTTCCACCGAAGCTGACGGGTTATCTCAATACACCCGCTTTCCGGGATGGCGACACCGTCGAACCGTCGTCGGTACTGGTGCTGCGCATGAGCGATGCGAATGGGATCAGTATTTCGCGGACTGGTATCGGACATGATATTACGATGACATTGAATGATACGCTGACCGTCGTTTTGAACGATTATTATGTAGCGGATTTGGATAATTATCAAGCGGGTAGTATCAATTATCCGTTAAATAATCTGCCCGCCGGAAAATATATTGTCCGTGTAAAAGTGTGGGATACGTATACTAACTTTTCTGAAATAGCGTTCGGGTTTCTAGTAGGTCCCGCCAAGGGAATAGCGCTCAACGCCTTTAATATTTACCCTAATCCATTTCAGAAAGACCTTGTATTCGAGCTGGGACACAACCGGGTAAATGAGGACGTAGAATTAATTTTTAATATATTGCTTGTTAATGGGCAACGTTTGGGCACTTATAAAAAGCTTTACTATAACAGTGAACCGGTTATCAGGGAAGTGCTGGACGTGGCGCAGTGGCTGAGGACGGTGCCGGTGGATCAATCCCTGGTTTATCATTTAGTGATCAGATCGTTAAAAGACAATTCTACCGATCTGAAAGCCGGTAAGTTAATCAGGTCTCCTTAAGATAATAAAACTTATCAAATTTTTAGTAATAACTATCTTTCATTGTATTTTTGACCCTTTAAAGAAGCTGATACAGGCACTTCCTATCGCAAATCCAATTTCTATGAAACTTTTTTTTGTTACATTATCCTCACTATTCTTTTTAACATCAGGTACGCTTTTCGCCCAGCAGGATTCTACCAGAAGAATACCGGCATCACCACTTTCCTTTCTGACATTTGCCCCTGATGCTAGAAGCGCAGCGATGGGAGAAGCCGGTGTAGCACTCAGCCCGGACGCGAATTCAACTTACTGGAACGCAGCGAAGCTTCCCTACAATACCAAGGATTTTGGCGTTTCGGCTTCCTATACACCATGGCTCCGTTACCTGGTTGACGATATGTGGCTCGGTTACCTTACAGCTTACAAGAAATTGGGCGATCGCCAGGCGGTAGCGCTTTCTGTGAACTATTTCAACAACGGCGAGCTGGATTTGCGTGATGCGGTAGGTAATAATATTGGTTATTTTAATTCTCGCGAAGTTGCGATCAATGGAACTTACTCTCGCCAACTGGGCAGAAACTTCTCGATGGGTTTGACCTTGAAATATATCTCTTCCAACCTTGCCGGAAATGCGGTAATCAACAATGTTTCGTTAAGCCCTGCACGCGTAGCAGCGGGTGATATCAGCGCGTATTACAAAAAGGAATTCAAGAATGAAGATACCGGCAGCGAACTCGTGTGGTCGTTGGGTGGTGTACTTTCTAACCTGGGCGGTAAGATTAACTATGGTTCCAGCACGGAAACAGAAAACTTTATTCCAACGACGCTGAAAATCGGTACCGGTTTGTCGTATACCGGCGATGGAAGAAATCGCTTCAACTTCATTATCGATTTCAGCAAGCTGATGGTGCCTACACCGGACGGCAAAACCAATATCAATACAAAACCATTGCTGAACGGTGTATTCGGCTCGTTCTCGGATGCTCCGGATGGGTTTAAAGAAGAAATTCAGGAAGTAGCGATCGCGACCGGTCTGGAATACTGGTACAACAATATCTTCGCTTTGAGAGCTGGTTATTTCGGAGAGAACAAAAACAAAGGCGACCGCCGCTTCTTCACTGCCGGTGCAGGTCTCCGTTTTGCAGACAAATGGGGTGCCGACTTTGCTTACATGTTCCCGACCACACAAGGAAGCCCGCTTGCACAAACATTACGTATCACTTTGTCGCTCCAATTGAACAAAGCGGAGAAGCTCGATGTAGGCGACAGCGAAAACTAAGCCTTAACAGGAATTTAATTATTCAGAACGAATGGCGTTATTGCAACGTCATTCGTTTTTTTATACTCACCGCTGCCCATGTCACTGGACCGTACCATTGCTCCTGATTTCAAAATTATTCAAACTGTAAACCTGCCGGAACCTCAAAGCTATACCCTCGACAACGGGATCGCGCTGCACGTGATCAATATCGGGGAACAGCCGGTGGTACGCCTGGAATGTATCTTCGAAGCAGGTAACTGGTATGAAAACGAAACGGCGGCATCCTATTTTGCAGTCAAGATGCTGACCGAGGGCGTGGAGGGAATGACTTCACAAGAGATCAGCGAGGCGTTCGACCGGCTTGGGGCATTCACCGACCTCACTCACACATCCGACCGCGTGGGAATCGTGGTGTATTGCCTTTCGCGCTTCCTGCCGGAAGTGTTGCCGCTGGTGCAAAAGCTGATCCGCAGCGCTACTTTCCCTGAGAAAGAGTTTCAGGAACTGAAAAATATCACGTTGCAGAATTTGAAGGTGAACCGGGAGAAAACAGCATACCTGTCTACTACCCAATTTCGCACGCGTCTGTTTGGTACTAGCCATCCTTACGGGCAAAGCCAGACACCCGAAGGGATTGAATCGCTGGGAATAGATGCTGTGCGCGCGCATTATGAGCGGTTTATTCGCAACGGTAAATTTACAGCGGTGCTCGCGGGGCAGGTTACTGATGCTGACGTGCAACACTTGAATGCGGCATTGGGCCAAAATTCCTTCGATAACGAGCCCGACAACATCTCGTTCGATGCTTCCGAGACTTATCAGGGGGACGAAACGATCGTAGAACGGCCGGAAAGTGTACAATCTTCGATCAGGATGGGCCGGGTGCTATTTAATCGTCATCATCCCGATTATTTCAAAATGCTGGTCACAAACGAGATTCTTGGAGGCTATTTCGGGTCGAGGTTAATGAAGAATATCCGCGAAGAAAAAGGTCTTACTTACGGCATTTCCTCGCATCTGGTGACGTTGCGTCACGAGGGTTACCTGATGATCGGTACGGATGTAAAAAAGGAATTTACCCAGCAAACCATTGATGAAATTAAAAAGGAAATTCACCGGCTGCAGACCGAGCCGGTGGGAGCGGAAGAACTGCAGACGGTCAAGAGCTTTATGGCCGGAGAGTTTGCCGGGTCGTTGAATACGGCCTTCGAGGTTGCCGACCGCCGTAAGATATTGCTGCTGGATAGCTTGCCCGCCAATTTCTTCAATCAATACATCGACCGCATTCACGCCACGACCGCCGAAGATGTGATGGCGATGGCGAACAGCTACTTACGTCCGGAAGATATGGTAACTGTGATTGCGGGAGGTAAATAGTTACTGATTGGCCTTTTCCAGCGCAGCTTTGTAGGTTTTCAGGCAACGTTCCCGCGCTTCCTTATGGTCGACCATCGGAGTTGGGTAAGCATCGGTACCAAACTCCGGGACCCATTTTTTGATATACTCCATTTTGGGGTCGAACTTCTCTGCCTGCGAGGCCGGGTTGAATATCCTGAAATAGGGTGCAGCATCGGTCCCTGACCCGGCTGCCCATTGCCAGCCGCCATTGTTTGCGGCAAGGTCGTAATCCAGCAGCTTTTCGGCAAAATAGGCCTCACCCCAGCGCCAGTCAATGAGCAGATGCTTGGCCAGGAAGCTGGCGGTGACCATCCGCACGCGGTTATGCATGAAGCCCGTCGCATTGAGCTGTCGCATGCCGGCATCCACCAGCGGATAACCCGTTTTGCCTTCACACCATTTCTGGAAATCGGCCTTGTCGTAGCGCCATTTGATGAAATCGTAGGCCTTCCTGAAAGCTTCACCTTTGCCGACATGCGGGAAATTGGAAAGGATTTGCTGGTAGAAATCCCGCCAGATCAGTTCACTCAGATAGACATCGCTGTACCTCCAGGCCTGACGCGTAAGCTCGCGTATGCTCACTGTGCCGAAACGGAGATGAATGCCCAAGCGGCTGGTGCCTTCTTTGGCAGGAAAGTCGCGATCCCGGGCGTAGTCTCTCAATAATGTATTACCGACATGATCCGATGGGAATTCCACCCCGACCCTTTCAAAGCCCATCTCCTTCAACGCAGGCATTGCGGCACCTTGCCATTTTTGAAGACGTCCGAAATACTTTTCAGTAGGGTAGGATTTGAGGTAAAAATCAGTGAGTTTTTCTTTCCACGCTTTGCTGTAAGGTGTAAAAACAGTGTATGGCGTATCCTGGCCTGTGAGGATTTCCTGTTTTTCAAAAATAACCTGATCCTTGCAGGTTTTTAAAACAATACCTTTTTGTTTTAAAAACCGGTAAACCTCCCTGTCGCGGTCGGTGGCGTAAGGTTCGTAATCGGTGTTGGTGTACACTTCGGCGATGTCGTATTCATCCACCAGTTTTTCCCATATTTTGACAGGGAAGCCGTATTCCACCAATATATCGGCATCTTTTTGCTTCAACTCCTGCCGGATGTTGGAAACGGCATCATGTATGAAGGTCAGCCTGGCGTCCTTCTTCTCTTCCAGGTCGTCGAGGATATTCCGGTCGAAAATGAAAAGCGGGACCACCGGATAGCCTGAGCGCAAGGCGTAGTAAAGCCCCGCATTGTCATGCAGCCGAAGGTCGCGGCGAAACCAGAATAGCGCGATTTTGTCTTTCGTTTTCAGGGCCATACGGCGTGGAGATCGGGGTTGAAGGATATTTGGTATAACTTAACTACGAAGTAACTGCATTTTTGGATTTGAAAGCGGCTGATGGGAGCGGCTTTTAAATCGTATATTGCGGCATAATGCAATATTAACTTAACCTGTATTCATGAAATTACAACTCACGATCCTGTTCAGTCTTCTGTGCCTTACGGTTTTCGGCCAAAAGAATAATGCCGATAAGCAGGACTGGAAGCAGCTCTTCAATGGAAAAAACCTGGATGGCTGGGATATCAAAATCCGTGGCTATGAACTGAACGACAACTATAACAACACCTTTCGGGTGGAAGATGGCAAAATGGTGGTTCGTTACGACAAATACGATGATTTCGCCCAAAAATATGGGCATATCTTCTACAAAGGCGATTTTTCCTATTACCGCATTGCCGTTGAATACCGCTTCGTAGGCGAACAGGCGCCAAAGGGCGAAGGCTGGGCATGGCGGAATTCCGGCATCATGGTGCACGGGCAGCCTGCCGCGACAATGGGTAAAGACCAGGATTTCCCTGCGTCGATCGAAGTACAGTTATTGGGTGGAAATGGCAAGACCCGCACGACCTGTAACCTTTGTACGCCCGGTACCAACGTGGTGATCGACGGTAAGCTGGTAACGCAGCATTGCGTTAATTCCAAATCCAAAACTTACGATGGCGACCAGTGGGTACGCGCCGAGGTGCTGGTATTGGGCGATTCGCTGATCCAGCATTTTGCAAACGGTGAAATGGTGCTCGAATACAACAAGCCGCAACTTGGTGGCGGAAACCTGGGCGGCGCTACGGATCCGGAAGTGAAAATCGCCGGCAAACTGCTTGACCATGGCTCAATATCCCTGCAAAGTGAAAGCCACCCTGTGGAATTCAGAAAAGTGGAAATCCTGGATTTAAAAGGCTGTATGGACCCGAAAGCGACGAATTACAAGTCCTACTACGTGAAGGCGGATAATAGCAAATGCAGCTACGGCAAGAAGAAGTAATATAAATTTTAAACAAAAATGCCCGGGGTTCAGTCCAAGCTGAGCCCCGGGC